>JAIRRI010000095.1 GCA_031256055.1 Bacteroidales bacterium | reverse complement strand
AAGGGTTGTTCAAAGTGTTATTTATCGTGTGATGGATCCTGCTGGACTCATTCGTAGAGTTACTGCCGATCAAATAATTAACTCACGTAACATTTTTTATATCTTTCCTTAAAATGGTTCGAAAATACATATTCATTTGGCTTTTTATGGCAATAAGTTTGAATGCTTTTGCACAGATTGGTGATGCAGATTTTTTTGTTCTTGAAAGAGAAATGCGTGGTGTTAGAAAAATTACAGAAAAAAGTTATACTGCTCCACATCTTGGTTATTGGAAATCCGTTTTTTATTATGATGAAAATGGCTTTTTATTGCGTCAAGTTAATTACAATAAAAGAAAAAAGTGGCAGGTTTATAGCATGAGAGCAGACTATAGATATGAATACTCCATATCCGATACATTGCTTGTTATAAAAGAGGAGGAAGTTCAAAATATAAATAACAATCCGAAAGTTCATACCATTAGAAAATTTTACTATAATGATTTGAAACGATGTTATAAATATGAAATTTATTCATCAAACCACCCATTGAACAATTTAGGAAAGCCAAATATCGTGGGCGATAATTTTATCTACAAAGATGGTTTGCTTCAAAGTTTTGACGGACATTCATTCCGTTGGAGAGTGGACAGTTCAGATTTTAATAGAATTGCTTCTTTTCACAGGCGTACTTATACTTATGATGACAACCAACGAATAGAACGAACATATCATCGTACTCATATCGACTCAGCATTTATAAGCGGTTCTACATACACTTCAATTTATGAAAATGGGAAACGAATAGACTTGATACAAGAATCAAGCAATGAAAGAGAGGTGCTTTTAGGTGTACCGTCTTGGAGTAGTGAAAGAACTAATAAAATGCAAATAAGATTCTCCGATTTTGATAAACACGGAAATTGGACAAGAAGTTATTTCATAACAGAAAGAGGTAAGGTATTTCGCTCGGAAAGAAAGATTGAATACTGGTAAAAAATATAGGGTTAGAGTAGCATTCATACCGCAGATAAAACCCATAACCGCCAATAAATAAGTCCATTAGAGATTGTTGTTATTGGATTTGCACCACGAGTGCACCACATGAGCGTAAAGCACTTCAAATATGAGGTGCTTTTTTTTGAAATTTGGTTAGTTCGGGAAAAAGTTGTAATTTTGTAGAATCTAACAAATGATGGCTCATGGAAACCACTACGAACAGAACACAAGAACTAAAAGATTTTTTGCATCGTGTTATAGAAATCGCAAAGGTAGAGGCTGAGAAAAAAATACAAACCGTCCGCAATGAAAGTAAGTATTCGCCCGATAGCGAGGAACAACATCTGATATGGTTAAAGGGGCATTGTCAAGACGAAATAGAGGGCTTTATGCAACATAGATTTCCTCACGCAGGCTTGTATTTCACTACTGCATTTGTTAGAGCAGTAGAAAGTTTTAAGACCGATCCTGATAATGACGGCACGATAGAAAGGCTTGTAGAAAACATTATATCGGAATTTAATAATGAACATATTGGACTTCTTAACTAATTCTGTACACACAGAACAGAGTCAAAAAAATAAACAATAATTATGAAAAAATTTGTCATCCTTTTAGTATTTTCAATAGCGAAATTACCAATATTCACACAGGATTTGATTATTACAACCAACGATGATACAATTCATTGCCATATCATAAAAATAGACGACATTTCAGTGGACTATCAAATCGTGAAAAACGGAATTAGAGAAACAAGTACTTTGCCTCGAAGATTTGTTGCCGACTACTATATTGCCGATAGAAATCAGGAAGGATTTGTTCCTACAAGCATTATGTGGTCTGCCCAGCCATTTTCTCGTTTTCGTTGGTCGTTTGCTCCAGGCTACGCTTATCGCTTGGGGAAAGATGTGGGATCAGGTTATTCGCAAATTGACAAAATGTATGGACGGTTGAGAAATAGTTTTTTCTGGGAAACCGAACTCCAATATTTTTTCAATCGCGGAAATGGTATCGCCTTAAACATAAGCGGTATCCATTCATCAGTATCCGAGCACAATGTTTTTCTACCCGAATACGGTTTTGCCTCTCACCTTAAATTGAAACAACAAATTATCTATATTGGTCCGGCATGGGCTACACGTTTTGAAGCTGATAAATTTCTGTGGTCGGGTAATATTTCGTTAGGTCCGATATTTTATGCCGAAACCTTAATGCCTGATAATCGTTCTGCAAAAATGACAGCTACTTCGCTTGGAATGAGTTTTGGCATCGGCGGTGAATACAAATTATCGCCTGATTGGGCAATTGGAATGAAAATAGGATACACACTTGGTTCTACCTCTAATTATAAATTAAACGGACAAACTTTCAAAACCGAAGAGCCCGTTAGTTTATCCAATTTTTTTATTGCAGCCTATTTTAGTTTCAGAAAATAATAAATATTAAACCTCAAAATTGTAAAAAAAACATGATGAAAAACGTAGCATTCTTTTTTGGTATCGGCATTTTGATGCTGGCTTCGTGTAAACCGGCACAACGGATTACCTATAACACGAACAAATTAAATACGATTGAAATTCGTAATGACAATCGCTCTCTTTCCGTACAAACTTTTGAAGACATTCGCTCTCAATCGGAACAAAATGCGACACATTTTGCATCTCAAAAGTGGCAAGTGAGAATTAATGGGGAGCAAACCTGCATCAACAGCGAAGTCTTGTACAAGACACCGGTAGCAGAGCAAATGACTTTCATTTTTGCAGAGCATTTATCAAAGCAAGTGCCACAATTAAAAGTTTCTATCAACCAAAAAGAACACTCCGATTATTATCTCGAAGCAAAAATAAGACATTTTTACGGCAGACAAAAATTCTCGACCGCAGCAGCAGTCGGTGCAGGATTCGGGTTAATAGGAGCGTTAGCTACTGCAGGAGCAAAAACTGAAGGTACGGTTATTATTGAATTAGCCGACATCAAATTGTTTAATAGGCAAGGCGACCTGATTGCAATGATCGGCGATTTTCGCAAAGAATATGAAGGAGAGTTTCCCGCTGACGCACATTGTTATTGTATCTATGCTAATGTTAATCAAAAATTAGCGGAATTTAACGAGGACCTTATACGTTTAATTTTGTTGGAACTTCAAAATAAACGATAGTATGTCATTTCGCGGTCTCGTCCACCACGGAATCTGACAAGCAAATTGTAAACCCGTGCCATGTCTAAAATTTGCTAAAACAAAAAAAATTTGTATCTTTGCAAAAAAAATTAAAACCACATATTATGAAAAAAACTTTTAAAATTTTGACAATCGGCTTAGTTGTTGCATTGTCAACTGCGAACTTTAGTGTTCAAGCCTGTACCAACTTTATGATCACCAAAGGCGCGTCAAAAGACGGCTCTACGATGATTACCTATGCTGCCGATGCGCACACATTTTATGGCGAATTGTATTATCGTCCTGCTGCAACTCACGCTCCCGGAACGATGCTTGAAATTTTTGACACGTACGACAACAAGTCCATGGGCTTTGTGAAACAACCTGCACAAACCTATTCGGTAGTCGGCTTCATGAACGAGCACCAGTTAGCCATCAGCGAAACTACATTTGGCGGACGTCCGGAACTTCGGGACACTACCGGAATTTTGGATTATTACAACACAATGCTTCTCACTTTGCAACGTGCAAAAACAGCTCGTGAAGCGATTAAAGTTATGCACGAACTGTGGACAGAATACGGCTATTACAGAACCGGAGAATCGTTTTCAATTGCCGATAAAGACGAAGTTTGGTATATGGAACTCATCGGAAAAGGTGTTAGAATCCGCGATGCCAAAGGTAATATTGATCCGAGAAGAAATAGCCATGGTCCTGTTTGGGTTGCTATGAGAGTTCCGGACGGTTATATTTCCGGACACGCGAATCATGCACGTATCATGGGTTTCCCGCAAGCCAATCCGAGAGCTAGAGTAGTAACTTCGATTACGTGTAGAGATATTAATCGTCTGATGACCACACCTTCGATTGAAGTTGTTTATTCTCATGATGTGATCACCTATGCACAAGGCATTGGTATATTTCCTGCAAACGGTAAACATGCAGATTTCAGTTTTTCGGATGTTTATGCACCGCTTGATTTTGGTGCGGCACGTTTTTGCGAAGCACGCGTTTGGTCGGGCTTTATGAAAGCCAACAAAGCAGAAATGGCGAAATACGAAGATTATGCTCGTGGAGACAATCTCAAAAACCGTATGCCGGTTTGGATTAAACCCGACCGCAAACTCGGTTTGGAAGATGCAATGGATATGATGCGCGATCATTATGAAGGTACGTCTATGGATATGACCAAAGATCCTGGTGCAGGTCCGTGGGAAAAACCATATCGTTGGCGTCCGATGAGATGGGATTTGAATGGCGTAAACTACCTTCACGAACGTGCTATTTCTACACAACAAACGGCTTTCTCATTTGTTACTCAAAGCAGAAGTTGGATGCCTGATCCGGTTGGAGGTATTCTTTGGTTTGGTGTTGACGATACATACACCACGTGCTATGTTCCGATTTATTGCGGAATCAATGAAATTCCGAATTGTTTCAAAGTAGGCAATGGCGATATGGTAACCTATTCACCAACTTCGGCGTTTTGGTTGTTCAATTTAGTTGCAAACTTCGCTTATTTGCGCTACAAAGACATGATTGTGGACATTAAAGAAGTGCAAAACGAACTTGAAAGCGGATTTATCAAAAAAGTAGCCGAAAACGATGCTATGTGGAAAAATGAAACCGACCATAGTCTTTTGGTTCGAGAAGCCACGCGCTTTTCATTGGCTCAATCGCAACACATGTTTAATCAATGGAAGCGTTTGCAAGAATATCTTTTGGTGAAATATATCGATGGAAATATTAAGAAGGAAGTTATCAAGGATGGTAAACGTGTGTTTGAAGTTGAGCCTTATCCGCCGTATAACATTCCTGTAGCGCCGCTTCATCCGAGATATCCGGATTGGTTCTATCAAGAGATTGTGGACAAAGCAGGTGAAAATTTGAGATACCTTGGAGATTAATGCGAGGTCTCAATGTCGGAATTTTTGGAACAGCCGTTAAGTCCGAGCATATCGCTGACTTTAAACGCTTGCTTGTTGCATTTCAACAATGCGATTTGACGGCTGTTTTTTACGAACCTTTTGCTCGTGGATGTGCTGAGCAAGGGCTTATCAACACGGATGTTCTGACGTTTTCATCTGCCGAAGACCTTCAGCAAAAAGCCCAACTTTTGATTTCAATCGGTGGCGATGGTACGTTTTTGGATGCGATTCCGTTTATTCACAATTCAAACATTCCGATTGCGGGTCTGAATTTTGGAAAACTTGGTTTTTTGGCTCTTATTGATGCTCAACATTTGGAACAAGCCATTGAAGATTTAAGTTCGGAAAACTACGATATTGAACATCGGAGTTTGCTCAAACTTCAAGCGAAAAGCCCAATTCAAAAGCCGTTTGCATTGAATGATATCACTTTCCGAAGCGAAGGTTTTGGCGTGCTGAATGTGGATGTTTTTATTGATGGAAAATTTCTCAACACTTACTTTGGTGATGGATTGATTGTGTCCACACCAACGGGGTCTACGGCTTATAATCTTAGTTGCGGAGGACCGATTTTGCCTCCCGAAAATCAGAATTTTATTCTCACGCCGATTGCGTCTCACACGCTGACTGTGCGGCCTTTGGTGGTTCCGGATACATCAAAAATCGAAGTGCGAATTTCAGGCAACGAGCCCCAATTCCACACCACATTAGATTCTCGAACATTATCCCTTCACGGCGAACAAATTTTTCACATCGAAAAAGCACCGTTTTCCGTTCACACCATCCGGTTGCGAAACCAGCATTTTTTCGATACCATTCGCGCCAAATTGATGTGGGGGCAGGATGTGAGGAAATCCAAAGTATAACAGACTTGTAGGGGCGTATTGCATACGCCCTTTTTTGTGGAATTTTCAACGGAGCGTATGCAATACGCCCCCACATTTTGTTTTTTCATTTTTTTTTCGTATCTTTGTCGGCTATATTATACCCTTATGAAAAAATTAGTTTTTTGTATTTTGGCTTCGTTACTCTCTTTATCGTCGGTATTTGCGCAACGTTCGGAAATTGGTGGTTTCGTTGGAGGCGCGTTCTATTTGGGAGATTTAAACCCGACAGGATTATTTTCTCAAACGCAATTTGCGGCCGGTGGTGTTTATCGCTATAATCTCACCCCGCGCTGGGCGCTTCGTGGTAATGCGTTTTGGGGCACGGTTATGGGCGATGATGCCAAATATGATAATCCGAGAAATTTGAGTTTTCGCTCACGTATCATGGAGTTTTCGGTTCAAGCCGAAATAAATTATTTGACGTATTTCACAGGAAGTAAAAACTACCGTTTTACACCTTATCTTTTCGGTGGTGTTGCTGTATTTTCATTTAATCCGCAAACCTATTACGATGGTCAATGGATTGATCTAGCTCCTTTACACACCGAAGGTCAAGGATTATCGGAATATCCTGACAAAAAGCCATACAGCACAACCCAACTTGCAATACCTTTCGGTCTTGGTTTCAAATACAGTCTCAATGCTATATTTTCGATCGGTTTGGAATGGGGCATGCGCCTGACATTTACCGATTATTTGGACGATGTTAGCGGTACTTATGCAGATCCGACAATTCTTGCTAAACATAGTTTGTTGTCGGCAACTCTCTCAAATCGGTGGGATGGCCCGGAGGCAGATAGACCACGTCCCGGCGATCAACGCGGAAATTCGAACAAAAGAGATTGGTATTCTTTTGCAGGCGTCACCATCACTGCTAAAATTGGACAGGGTCGTAAAGAACCTTGTCCGTCCTATAAATCAGCCGCTATGGATCGTATCAAACGTTCAAGAGGGGAGTAATTTAGTTGCTATGAGTCTTAAATCTGCTATACAAATTGAGCGTTTGCCCAAACACGTTGCTGTTATCATGGATGGGAACGGCCGTTGGGCTGCAAAACGTTCGCAAGAGCGGAATTTAGGACATGAACAGGGTGCTGTAGCCGTTCGTCAGACCGTAGAAGCAGCAGCAGAAATCGGCATCGAATTTTTAACGCTTTATGCGTTTTCTACCGAAAACTGGAACCGTCCGAAAGACGAAGTGGATGCACTCATGGAACTCTTGGTTCGCAGTATTCATAACGAAACGCCAACATTGATGAGCAACAACATTCGATTGCGAGCGATTGGTGATTTAAGCAGTTTGGATCCAAAAACTCGCGAAATTTTGGATGAAGCTATTGAAAAAACCTCTAAAAATTTGCGAATGACGTTGGTTTTAGCGCTAAGTTACAGTTCACGCCGGGAAATTACAGAAGCCGTAAAGACAATTGCAAAAGCCATTGAACAACACCAACTTTCGTTGGATAAAATTTCGATAGAAACCGTAAGTCAAGCCATGAATACGGCTTTCATGCCCGATCCGGATTTATTAATTCGCACCAGTGGTGAATATCGAATCAGCAATTTTTTGCTTTGGCAATTGGCGTACACCGAACTTTATTTCACCGACGTGCTTTGGCCGGATTTCAATAAAGAAGAATTTTATAAAGCTTTAATCGACTACCAAAAACGCGAACGCCGATTTGGAAAAACATCTCAACAACTCGAAAATTTCTTGACTTAATCTGATGAATAGACACTGTATTTTTACCATAATCTTCTGCTTGGCTTTTCTAACCAATGTTTTCGGACAAGATACCGTAACGGAAGCCATCGAATTGACTCATGGAATTCCGAAAGAACTTTACGACCCGGCAGTCCCCGATGACCCAACAACTCCTGAAACAACCTATATGAACTGGAATACGCCCAGAATGTTCGACATTGGTGGAATTACGGTAACGGGCGCTGTGTCGTTAGATCCGAGAAGTGTTATTTTGTTGAGCGGTTTGGAAATCGGCGAACGAATAACTATCCCGGGTGAACGAATATCTATAGCTATCGACCGTTTGTGGAGACAGGGCATTTTCGGAAACATCGAAATATATGCAACTCACATTCAAGAAAACAAGATTTTTTTAGTGATCGAAATGGAAGAATTGCCGCGTCTTAACCGATTCGAAATTACAGGTCTCAGAAGATTCGACGTCAGAAAATTGAGAGATGAACTTGAGCTCAATCCTAATGATGTAATCACGGAAAATAAACTTAATCGCCTTAGAACCAAAGGAATAAATTTTTATCGAGAAAAAGGCTTTCTCAATACGCAAATCAACGTCATCAAAAAACATGATACGTTGTCTGATGGTATCAATTTGACGTTTGAAGTGGACAGAGGGCGTCGTGTAAAAATTCAAACCATCGAAATTATTGGCAACGAAGCCCCGAGAACTGATAATCCGAACGAATCGTATCGGGCGATAAGACAAGCATGGCGATGGACTTTAGGCGAAAGCGATTTGGCGTTTTCGGATGCAAGAATTCGGCGAACGATGAAAAATACCAAACAGCGAAATGTGTTTCGGTTTTGGAAACGTTCAAAATTCGTGGAACCGGATTTTCGCGAAGATATGAAAACACTGTCGGCTGCTTACAACAGAAAGGGTTTTAGAGATATGCGCGTTATTCACGATTCGATCACTGTAATTAACGACAGACGTATTAAACTGACTATCGGACTCTCGGAAGGAAGCACCTATTATTTTGGAGATATTACGTTTATCGGCAATACTAAATATCCTGACGAATTTTTGACTGAAATTTTAGGCATTCAAAGAGGTGATGTTTTCGATGAAGAAAAATTGCAAAAAAATCTTTCGTTTAATCCTCAACAAGGTGACATTTATACGCTGTACGTCGATGACGGGTATTTATCATTTCAAGCCATTCCTGTTGAAGTGCGCGTTGAAAACGATACGGTGGACTTGGAAATCCGTATACGCGAAGGGAAACAAGCTCATATCAACCGCGTTGAAATAGCAGGCAATACGCGAACCAACGATTATGTGATTGTTCGCGAACTTCGTGTGCTTCCCGGAAGATTATTCAGTCGATCCGATATCATCATGTCCATGAACGAGCTTCGGATGATGAGATATTTCAATGATCAAACCATCACTCCGGATGTTATTCCGAATGAAGAAGGCACAGCCGACATAACGTTTTCGGTTGAAGAAGTCGGATCTGATCAAGTGGAACTCTCCGGTGGCTGGGGCGGTGGTATGATTGTTGGAACACTTGGATTTTCATTCAACAACTTTTCTATTCAAAATTTATTCCGAAAAGAACGTTGGAAACCGCTTCCTTCGGGCGATGGACAACGACTTACCATTCGTGCGCAGTCCAACGGTTCGGCGTATTATTCGGTGAGCACGTCTTATGTTGAACCTTGGTTAGGCGGCCGAAAACCGTATTCATTCAGCATTTCTGCGTTCACATCTTTGCAATCCAATGGATTGAGAAGGGATAATCCAATGAGAGGTCAAGTGCAAACAAATGGACTTTCTCTCGGACTTGGTCAGCGTTTGCGCGTGCCCGACATGCATTTCACGCTTTTCCAATCGATCAATTATCAACACTACAACATTTTTAATTTCTACAATGTGTTTCCGGTTTCCGATGGGGCTTATAATAATTTAAGTTATACCGTCAGTTTAGGTCGTCAGAATTTGGATGGTGCTATTTTCCCGAAAAACGGGTCTGATTTCAATGTTTCGCTGCAAATGACGCCGCCTTATTCGTTGTTTAACGGAAAAAACTACAGTAATCCAGAAATGCAGGAAGACCAAAATATGTTCAGATGGTTAGAATTTTACAAATGGAATTTCAAAGCCGGTTGGTTTTTGAACCCTATGGGTAATTTGGTTATTAATCCTCGTGTAAGATTTGGCGCTATCGGCCGCTATAATCCAAATGTAGGGCATACGCCTTTCGAACGCTTCAAACTCGGAGGTGACGGTATGGCGATGTATTCTTACTCCGGCGCTGAAATCATTGGTATGAGAGGGTATACCAACGAGTCGCTTTCGCCAACAACCGGAGCTTTAGCATTCAATAAATTAACTCTCGAAGCAAGGTATCCTATTTCTCTCAATCCTGCAGCAACTGTTTATGCTTTGGCTTTTGTAGAAGCCGGAAATTCATGGTCTAATCCGCGTCAAATTAATCCTTTCCAAAATTATCGCTCTGCCGGTGTTGGGGTGCGATTGTTCTTGGCAGCTATGGGTATGTTCGGCTTGGATTGGGGCTATGGTTTCGACGGTGTAGGAGGTATAGGTGGAAGTCAGTTCCATTTTTCAATTAATCAGTCGATAGATTAATTTTATGTCTAAAACTTCTCGATATATTGACCGAGAAATCAGCTGGCTGCAATTTAACGAACGTGTGTTACAAGAAGCCAAAGACCCCACTGTACCGCTGATTGAACGGGTTCGGTTTATGGGAATTTTTTCGAATAATCAAGATGATTTTTTCAGAACACGCGTGGGTTCGCTGATTCATCATACCGAATTTCATGCCGAATTTAAACACCATCTGTCGGAATATGGCTACAGCCCTGAAAAAACTTTGAAAAAAGTGGGTTTGAAAGCCATCGAACTTCGTAAGGAATTCGATGCTGTTTTCAAAGAATTGCGAGAAGAATTGCAGCAAAACAACATTTTTTTTATTAACGAAAAACGGGTTAACGAGGAGCAAAAAACATTTGTAGTAAACCATTTTCGAAATAAAGTGCGTTCACACTTATTTCCGTTATTGCTGGATAAAGTGACTAATCATACAGCGCTCAACGAACATTCGATTTATTTATTTGTAAAATTATCGTCATCCAAACGTTCGCAAAAAACGTTTCAATACGCGATTTTGGAACTTCCTACGGATAAGGTTTCTCGATTTTTGGTGTTACCGTCATCGCACGGAAAAGAATATGTAATGATGTTAGATGATGTGATTCGATTAGGCTTTGCCGATGTTTTTCTGCCGTTCGGATATGATATTTATGAGGCGTATACCTTCAAAATTACACGAAATGCGGAAGTTGAAACGAACACATCGGGCGACACGATTGACTTGATTAAAGAAATGATCCGATTGCGTCAAAAGTCTGATGTGGTGAGGTTTTTATACGATCGAGAAATGCCGCCAACCATGTTGCGACATCTTTTAAAAACATTGAAAATTGGCAAAAAAACCGATATTGACGCCGGTTCGCGATACCACAACAGCAAGGATTTCGTGAAATTTCCATCGAAATTGGGAGACGGACAATTGGTCTATAAACCATATCAACCACTCGGTTTGAAAACCATTCCCATTTATACCAACACGCTGAAATTGATAAAGCAAAAAGACTACATGTTGCATTTTCCGTACCAATCGTTTCAAATGGCGATTGATTTTTTGCGTGAAGCGTCGATTGATCCGAATGTGCAATCCATCAAAATGACGATTTATCGCGTGGCGGAAGATTCGTCTATTTTAAATGCCTTGATTAATGCGGCTCGCAACGGAAAGCGTGTTTCGGTGTATGTTGAAGTGAAGGCGCAGTTTGATGAGGAAAATAATTTATATTGGGTAGAACGTTTGCAACATGAAGGTATCAAAGTGATGAGCATATTGCCCGATTATAAAGTTCATGCCAAAATGATCTTGGTTACGACCAAAGAAAATGGTCAAAAGCGTCGCTATGCAGCAATTGGCACAGGAAATCCGAATGAAGAAACAGCGTTGATTTATACCGATAAATTGTTATTTACTGCCAATTCTAAAGTAACCGACGAGGTGGATATGGTGTTTGATATGATTGAAAACCGTTTGTCGTTTCCGAAATTTGAAACCTTGCTTGTCGCGCCAATCAATCTTCGTGAAAAAATAATGACATTGATTGATGGTGAAATTGCGCAAGCAAAACTTGGCAAACCTGCATGGATCATCATAAAATCAAACAGTCTTGCCGATAAAAAAACGATTGACAAATTGTATGAAGCCGCAAATTGCGGTGTAAAAATTCGATTGCTTATTCGCGGGATTTGTATGCTAAATCCCGATTTGCTGGAATGTAATGGCAATATCATTGCACGTTCGGTGGTGGATCGGTTTTTGGAACATGCACGTGTGTACGGATTTTGCAACGGCGGAAACCGACAGTATTTCATCGGTTCGGCAGATTTTGTAAAAAACAAAATGGACAAACGTATTGAAGTCATTGTACCGATTTTGGATATAGACGTCAAGCAAGAATTGCAAGATGTGTTGGAAATTCAGTTCAAAGACAACACACACGCACGTTGGATCAATCCCGAAAAAATCAACACTTACGTGCAATCATCCGAAAAAAAATGGCGTTCGCAAGAGGAAATAGCCAAATATCTTTATAAAAAGCATAGTAAATAATAGCAAACCAAACTCTATACAGTTTGCTGAACGATTTTCTAACTGTCACTACAGTGCAAGCGTAGTAAAAAACAGCTGTCAGCTTCCGAGTTTTCGGAGGCTTTTTTTTGAAATAATTTTTGACCATCTCTTTTTTTTTCGTATCTTTGCAAAAACTTTTTTTCAAAAAAATACATTATCTATGAGAACAATTTTTACTTTTTGCTTGCTATTTTTTTCATTTTCTTTTCTGACTGCCCAAACCTCTTTCGAGTATGAT
>JAIRRI010000072.1 GCA_031256055.1 Bacteroidales bacterium | reverse complement strand
TTAACTGTTTTTTCCATCACTTTTGCGAAAAAAGAGACCGCACGCTATGTTGAATACCCCGAAGCCATTATTATGAATCAGGTGGTGAATGTAAAAAGCACCCCCAACGAAAAAGGCTCCGAACTCTTTGTAATCCACTCCGGATTGAAAGTAGGCATCACCGACCAACTCAACGAATGGGTATAAATTCGTATTCCGAGCGGGGAAAAGGGGTGGATGTTGGCAAGTGCGATGGAAGAAATTTAGAAGATGAGATGATTTGAGGATGAGGTGATGAGATGATACATCTCCCCCGCTGGCGGGGGTTGGGGGGTGGATTAGAGGATTTGAAGATGAGATGATTTGAGGATTGCCGTCAGTTTTAACTGACGGACAATGTGAAAAAATTATTAAATTATGAAAATAAAAAATCTGCTATTTTTATTGTTTATATTGATTTCAATACCTGTTTATAGTCAGCAAAAGAAACCATTGCTAACGAAAAACGTGATTACAATCGGAAAAAATCATCTCAACGCTTCTCATATTGAAGCCATCGAACTGCTATTTCCTAATAGAGTTTATAGATCAAATCTTGATACATCAACAAATATACCCACTATGATGATAAAAATGGACATTTTTTGAATCTTTGGGAATACGATTCCACAAAGCTGTATATTTTTAACCATAGAGATGACTTATTATCTGTAGATAAAAATCTGAATGTAACTAAAATAGATAATTTTGATAATCTTATCGTTTTCTTGACTTTGACAATGCGACACATTAACGCAAATTTTCCAAAAAACCTACTTCAAATAAGCGGGCAATAGATTTTTGTTTTTCGGTAAGTATCATAGTTTTCACTATGGTTTCATTGCTTTGCTGTAGTTTAACTTTGATTGTTGTTATTGTCTTAGCAATAGAGAGAACCTTGTCGACGCTCAATTTTATATCACTAATCTTTAATATTCGTTCCAATTCCTTATACACTTTGTATGCCACAAAACAGATGCAAACATGTGCCTCAATGCGTTTCTTTGTAAAATGGAACATTGGGCGTAGTTCCAAAACACCTTTTGTAACTCTAAAGGCACGTTCTACTTGCCAAAGTTCGCTATATTGCTTATAAACATTGTTGGCAGACAAGTCTGTATTGGTAATGTAACCTTTAAAGCCATCCCATTTTTCATCTTCTCTTGTTTTATCATAATTGATTTTAACTTCTACATTATCGGATATTTCCAAGAACTTGTTGTAACCCCGTTTATTGATTTTATTTTTTGTTATTGATCCGCTTTTATACTCTTTTTCAAGTCGTTTTATACCTTTTTCACGATTATACGCATCTTTTTTGGCTCGCTGTTGTGAATAGCCTAAAATCAATTTACATTGTGTGTTTTTTTGATATTCATAAAATGCTCCATCTTGTTTATTCCGAGATAAAATCCATTCCGTTACAGCTTTATTTTCATTTTTTATTCTCGCCCCAACAATATATCTGTACCCATTTTGCTCTAATTCTGCAATATTAGCTTTGCTCATCAAGCCCGAATCAGCAACAACAACAAAATCTTTCAAATCAAATTTGGTTACAAATTCTTTGACAACAGGCAACATAGTATATCCCTCATATTTATTGCCCTCGTGAATAGAATAGGCAAGAGGATAACCGCCATCGCTTACTAAAAGCCCTAAAACTACTTGCGGCAACGAATGTTTACCGTCTTTGGAAAAACCTGTTTTGCGTAAATCGTCTGAAAAATCTGTTTCAAAATACAGCGTTGTAACGTCATAAAATACAACGCCTATCTTACCTCCGAGTACTTTTCGAGTATGATTTACACTAATCTCTTGTATTTTATCTTTTTGGGTATCACTTAGTTTGTCTAAATAACGATAAATTTTATGGAGTTCAACATCTTCATCAAAATAGGATTTTAAGTAATCAACAGTCGCTACTTTACTTTGCGGATGGCAAATTCGTGAGACTACTAAATGTTTCAAAATATCATCTTCTATGGCTGTAAAACCGATATTATCAAACAGCGGATTTAAAATCATTTGAGTCCCATTCAACAATATATTTTCTACTTTATTGAGCAATTTTTCAACAACTTCTTTTTCCTCTATATCGCGAGTATGTTCTAAAAACATATCTCGCTCACATTTCTGTTGTGAAATCCATTTCTTACCTTGAAAAAATAATTCTTCTATCTCTTTTGAATCGGAACTTACGCCTATTGTTTTCAAATAACGTACTTTGCCTGCTCTTTTGTCAATGATAACAACACTTGTGCTACCTGATCTGTTGGGTTTTTTGCGTACAAACATACTGCAAAATTAACAGATTTTTTTTGCAACACCCGAAAAAGTGTCGCACATTTTGTATAATGCTGGTATTTAATGATATAAAAAATCATTAAAAAAAAGTGTCAAACTCAGGAGGATCATATCCCCGGTTTTCGTCCGCTGCGCGTGAATCTGAACTTCGTATATTCTACAGGGCTTCCTCTGTGGAATCCGGCTTTTGAGAGAACCAAAGAAAATACCTTGAGAATGAAAGACTATTTTAGAGTGGACATCGGTTTTTCATATATTTTCTTTGAACAAAGCCGCGACCGATTTAAAAATAAAAACAAAT
>JAIRRI010000067.1 GCA_031256055.1 Bacteroidales bacterium | reverse complement strand
GAATTTGCATAAAATAGTCGGCATGTTCGATAACATTCTCTGAAAGTCCCGTCTGCTCTGTACCAAAGAATAAAGCAATTTTGTTATCAATGGGAAGTTGTTCGAGAGAAAAATCGTTTTTGTGCGGAGTTGTTGCAACAATTTTATAATCTTTTTTTCGTAAATGTTCTATCGCATTTATTGTATTATTCACATCAGGAGTGTTGTATTGAAAAATATCCAACCATTTATTTGCGCCTAAAACAATGTCGGGATGGGTTTCAAATTTGTATGAATTTTCGATTACGTGAATGTCCTGAATGCCCATGCATTCGCAGGAACGCAAGACTGCACTGGCATTTTGCGATTGAAAAATATTTTCCAAAGCAACCGTTAAATGTCGTGTTCGAAATTGAATAATTTGTTCGAATTTTTCGGCGCGACGGTTTTCAACGAATTGTCGAAGGTGATTCAGTAGTGCTTGTTTTTCCTGTAATGTATACATAATAATCAGTGTCGTCATTCCGAGCGTAGTCGAGGAATCCCCTTGCTATGGGATGTCTCGACTACGCTGACGGTTATTTTTTCATTATTCTGTCTTTAAAACAATCGCCACGATGTTCAAAATTCGTGAACATATCATAACTCGACGCAGCAGGCGAAAGCAAACAAACGTGATTTTTTTCTGTAATTTTAAATGCCAAATTCACAACTTCATCATAATTTTTTGCATCGAAAAAATTAAGTGAATTGCTTTGTAGTTGCGGATTATCCAAGATTTTATTAATTAGTAAATTGCTAATTCGTTGACCTGCTTCGCCAATGAAAATGATATTTTTTATTGGATTTTGAATTAAAAAATCGACCAATGGCGAATACTCTATACCTCTGTCAAATCCACCGAGAATAAGGGTTTGCACATTTTTGAGCGATTTCACTGCGGCGATGGTTGCTTCGGGAATGGTTGAAATGCTGTCGTTGTAAAATGTAATACCGTGATATGTTCCGACATATTCCAAACGGTGTGGCAGTCCTTTGAAATCGGCAATTCCTGAGCGAATAATATCGTCATTCACCCCACAGATTTTACAAACATTAATCGCTGCCATAATGTTGAGCAAATTATGTTCGCCTTTCAAATAGCGTGGTTCGGAGCAATCGTAAAATTTTTCACCATTGAAATAAACCCAATTATTTTGAATATAACAACCTTGTTTTTGAGGTTTCGAAGCGCTGAACGTATAGGTTTTTCGAGTAATTCCAACGTAGTTCCAAAGTTCATTCAGCAATTCATGATCAGCATCGAAAACAAAAAAATCATCGTCGTTTTGATAACGTGTGATGTTCCATTTGCTTTGTTGGTATTCCTCGTAAGTGTTGTAGTGATCTAAATGTTCTTGATAGATATTCAACAATACAGCAACATGCGGAGATACCTGAACATGCTGCAATTGATGAGATGAAAGTTCGGCAACAATTTTGGTGCTCTCATCTATTTTTTCATACAAATCGAATGGCGGAATACCGATATTTCCGACCAAAATTACATTGTCGGATTGTTTTTTCAGGATGTGATAAATTAATGCGGTAGTTGTGCTTTTTCCCTTCGTTCCTGTAACTCCGATAATTTGGTTGTGAAACTCTTGCAAAAACAAATCGGTTTGCGAGGTGATTCGTTCGTCGTTCATCAATTCGGGAAAGTTTTTTAGCGAAATTCCGGGGGATTTGATAATCACATCAAATTCGTCTAAATTTTGCAGGTAATCATCGCCTAATTTAAATACAACGTTTGGGTCGGTAGAGACGCACGGCCGTGCGTCTCTACCACAATTAAATATTTCGTCATTGACAATATCAGGGTTTTTATCGGCAATGGTCAAAATCCCCGTCGGATCTGATTTCCGTAGGTGTTTGTAGGTAGATTTTCCTTCCCTACCGAAACCTAATATTAAAATTTTAGACATGTTTTTTTTACAAAGATACAAAAAAAATATCATAATCAAATTTTATTAAGATTTTATGTTTGTAATTTCAATTTTTTTTGTACCTTTGCATTCTTATTCTCTACCTAAACCCATTATGGAAGTAACCCGAATTTTCGATCTATTGCCCTACATTAAAGAGAATTACGAATGGCAAGATGATCAATTAGCCGGAAAAATCAACGGCGAATGGAAAACCTATTCTATTGACGATTATATTGAATATGCCAACAATGTCAGTTATGCCTTGCTCGCTTTGGGCATTCAAAAAGATGACAAAATTGCTATTATCAGCAGTAATCGTCCCGAATGGAATTTTTTAGATATCGGAATTCAACAAATTGGTGCGATTCCCGTTCCGATTTATCCAACTATCAGCGAAAGCGATTACGAGTATATTTTGAACCTCTCTGAAGTCAAGATTATTTTCTCGGAGGGTGCGGAATTGTTGGCCAAACTTCAACCGATTTTGGATAAAATTCCGACGTTGCAAGAATTGTTTACGTTTATCGATCGTGGCAAAGGTCATCGTTTTTTTGCACAACTAATCGAACTTGGTAAACAAAATCCGCAACCTGAATTGCTCGAAAAACTTAAAGCCAACATCAAACCAGAGGATTTGGCAACCATTATTTTCACATCGGGTACAACCGGAAATCAAAAAGGTGTTATGCTTAAACATTCGAGCATTGTACAAAATTTTAAATGTTGCGAACCGATTCCGCACTCACCACCGGGTTCTCATGCGTTGAGTTTCTTGCCGCTTTGCCACGTTTACGAGCGCATGATTTGTTATTTGTGGCATTACAAAGGCTATGCGATTTATTATGCCGAAAATATCGGTACGATTGCCGCTGACGCTAAATACGTGCGACCCGAAGTGATGACTTGCGTGCCAAGGATTTTGGAAAAATTATACGACAAAATTTATGTGGCAGGAGAAAGTATGCCATTTTTCAAAAGAACCATTTATTACTGGGCTTTAGATTTGGCGATGAAATACAAACTTCACCATCGTTCGTGGTATTACAATTTCAAACATCGCATTGCAGATAAGTTGGTTTATCACAAACTTCGCGATATTTTAGGCGGAAGACTTGAAATTATTATCAGTGGCGGCGCTGCACTTCAAGAGCGTTTGGCGTGTTTTTTTACGGGTGTAGGTTTTCCGATTTTGGAAGGTTACGGACTCACGGAAACATCGCCTGTGATTGCCGTTAGTAACTTTTCGAAACATGGTCGAAAGTTTGGAACTGTTGGACCACCGCTCGAAGGCTTGGATGTGAAAATTGCATCCGACGGCGAAATTTTGTGCAAAGGGCACAATGTGATGATCGGGTATTACAAAAATCCTGAGGAAACGGCTGCTGTGATTGACAAAAACGGTTATTTCCATACAGGAGATTTAGGACAAATTGAAAAGCATGGACAATTACGAATTACAGGACGAAAAAAAGCACTTTTTAAAACATCATTTGGAAAATATGTGAATCCGAATTTGGTTGAAGAAAAATTCAAAGAATCGCCATTCATCGACCAGTTAATGGTTACAGGCGACGGACAAAAATTTCCCGCAGCAGTCATCACCTTAGATTGGACGTTTATGCCAGGCTGGTGGGCACGTCATAAAATGGGTGTTTATCCCAAAGATCGTCAAGATATAGTGAACAATCCGATTGTAAAAAAACGTATCTTGAAAGAAGTTGCGAAATACAACAAATTTTTCGGCGATTATGAACAAATCAAAAAAATCACGATTATCGCCGATGAATGGACACCTCAAACTCGTGAATTGACGCCGACTTTGAAGCTTCGTCGAAATCTCATCGAAGAGCGTTATAAAGAAATTATCGCGGAATTATTTGTTTAGGAGGATTTGGTGGGGGCCAAAATCCGCCACCAAACACGGTTGGCCGTTTAGATCGGTCGGCCACATCAAAGGCTTTCCGATTTCCGTGAGCCCAAAAATAGCCGATTGCACCACCGCTCACATTTCCTCGAACATTCGCAGGGGCCCCGCCAAACATGGGATTAGAGCCACCATAAACCGTTCGAAATTCGTTAATATACCGATAATAATCCTTGGAAATGGCTCGAATTTCCAAACCAAGTGTATCGCCTTCTTTCGCTGCAGCCCAAGAACTGTCTGAAATAAATTCAATCGGTATACCGCGAAGACCGATCATGTTTTGATCAATCAGCGTGTTATCTAACAACAAAAATCGAGTTAACGTATCATTCAACGGAATACCGTTTTTGTAGGTAATAAATATGTAATAATTTTCGCCTTCTGGATCGTCTGCGAAAAGCTCAATATTCCAGCCATTTCGGCCTCTGGCTGTATCTTGCAAACCTCCGAGAATCCCTGCCCATAGCAGGTTTGTCCACCAAACAGCCCTTACGGAGTCTATTTGCTCCGCAATATAAGGGAAAAAAGCGTCGGCCGTATAATGTGTTTCTTTGCCGACATTCACGTTCGAAATGTTCAAGCGATACGTGTGGCCTTGCTTTCCGAAAACATCAGGCTCCGTTTCGTAATGTCCCTTTTTAGTCGGATTTTCGAGCAACCGAAACAATCTGCCCGTTGCCTGCATGGCTTCGTTAAATTCCGTAATCGTAACATATGCGTCCGAAACATAAGGAATTTCGGCATTTGTGGCAAAATAATCTACCGTTGTCGAAAGTATTACCGTGTGCACACCCGGCTCCATACCTATTCCGCCATCAACCACCAAACGTTTGTCGGATGATTTCAGCCTGATGTCGATTTCTTCTGTACAAGACGACAAGAAAATAAGTAAATAAGTAAATAAGTAAATAGAAAATCTTATTCCCTGCTTCCGGTTTCCTATTATCTGTTTTATCATCATATATCTAAAATTTGAAATTAAAAGTAACAGATGGTATTACCCCAAAAAGATAAGTCATTTCTGCAAATTTGCGATCGGTTCCTCTTTCTTGTTTGAAATTAATTACCCATGGGTTTTTTCGCCCGTATGCGTTGAAAAGACCGAAATTCCAATCGTAACTCCAACGTCGGTTGGGATTGGGTCTGCTTTTGAGCGTATAAGACACATCCAAGCGGTGATAATTCGGCATTCTCGAGTCATTTCTATATGTGTAAACAGGTATCCAATTCCCACCCAAAAAAGCAGCTCCCGATGGAAACGTTACTGCATTTCCGGTATAAAACACCCAATTGGCAGAAAAGGAATGCCTTTCCGAAAATTGGTAATTCGCAACAATCGAGAGATTATGCGTTCGATCAAAAGGCGCTAAATACGTTCTTCCCTCGTTAATTGCCGAAATTGTACGTTCCGAGCGCGAAAGCGTGTAGCTCACCCAGCCGTTGAGTGTTCCGCTCGGGCGTTTGATCATCACTTCCATACCATACGCTTTGCCTCTACCTTGTCGAATTTCGCCGTACAATTGGCGATTCATAATAACATCGGAATGATCTTTGAAATCAATGCAATTGAAAATATCTTTATAATAAAATTCAAGCGATGTTTCCCATTTGTTGTCTTGAAAATTTCGGAACAATCCGAGTGCATACATATCAGCTTTTTGCGGCTTGATGTTTGGATTAGCCGGAAACCACATGTCTAAAGGATTTCCGCCGGTTGACGTTTGTGCCAATTGCACGTATTGCACGGTTCGCGAGTAATTGCCTTTGATGGATGTTGCTTCGTTAATCACGTAAGTGGCGCCAATTCGCGGCTCGAAGCCCCAATGCGTATGAAAAAATCGTCCTTTCGGGTATCCAACGATGTCAATAACATTAAAATCTTCGTCATAATAATACACCGTATCTCTTCCGATATTGGAAAAACTGCTCAACCGAATGCCGTATTTCAACGAAAATCGATCGTCTATAGTTTGATCATTCCCTAGATAAATCGCATTTTCCAAAGCATGATTATCGGGTAATTCCATTCGCTGCCCAACGCTTACTGAATCCGAAAACCAGCCCGTTGCACCGCCGATGTAAAAATCCGAAAATCCCGGACGATAAACATGATACACACTCGATGCTCCAAAACGCACGGTATTCTTTGGATCCAAGAAATACGTAAAATCCATTTTCCCGCCGTAATCGCTCAAACCGGCAAGCCATTTGAAGCGCATATTGCCGATTTCAGCGCCCATCGTATAATCGTATTTCGAAAATACAGCCGTTAAATTCGAAAATAACTTAGGCGAAAACAAGTAATTCCAACGTGCTGTGAGTGTCGTGTTTCCGTAGTCAAATTGCATGTATTCGCCCAATCGAGTTCCGAATACATCCAACCCATTATAAACTGAAAAATACAAGCGACTTTTGTCCGAAAATCGATGAACAATTTTTCCATTCAAATCGTAAAAAAACAACCTCACATTTCTTGCCATCGCATTGTTGGAAAGCGGTAAAAACAAGTCAAAGTATGTTCGTCTTCCTGCTACTAAAAATGATGTTTTATCTTTGAAAATCGGACCTTCAACAGTTAATCGGCTCGACAATATTCCAATACCACCCGTTGCTTCCAATCGCTTGGTATTTCCATCGTTCATGCGTACGTCCAACACTGACGATAAACGTCCGCCAAATTGCACCGGAATATCGCCTTTGTAAATCGTTACATCTTTAATCGCATCGTTGTTGAACACCGAGAAAAACCCGAGTGCATGAGCAGCATTGTAAACAGTGGCTTCGTCCAACAAAATCAAATTTTGATCGGGAGCACCGCCACGCACGCTGAATCCGGAGCCACCTTCGCTCGTTGCCATAACGCCGGGAAGCAGTTGTATGGCTTTAATCACATCCACTTCACCCATCAACGTCGGAATTTGCCGAATGGTTTGAATGTTCATTCTCACGGCGCTCATCTCGTTCCTCGTTATTCGCTGATTACCGCGCTCTTCAGTAATGACCACTTCGGAAAGCACCGTAGAAGCAGGTGTCAATTCTAACGATAATGTTATGTTTTGGGTCAACGAGATTGTTTTTTCGTGAGATTCGTAACCAATAAACGAAAAGGTTAGCGAATAGTTCCCGCTCGGCAAACTGATCGAATAAAATCCATAAACATTCGTTACAGTTCCGGTGATTCCGCCTTTACCATCTCTAACCAAAACAGAAGCGCCGATAAGGATTTCGCCATTAGATTGGTCTTTTATCGTCCCGCTCAGCGTAAAATTTCGTTGTGCGAAAACCGTTGAAAACAGTCCTGTTGCGGCGAAAAAACAAAATATGAAAAAGCGTTTGATCATTACTTTTATTTAAGTCGCAAAGATACAAAAAAAATCAAATCAACCCCATATTCATTGCCTTATAGACTGCCGCTGCCTGTGTAGGAGCTCCTAATTTTTCAAGCAAAGCCTTTTTTTTATGCTCAACAGATCTTAGACTCATACCCACCTTCTCACTTATTTGTTTTAGTATAAGGCCATCAGCGAAATAGCCTAAAATTGCGATTTCTATTCTGGTTAAGGGCTTATAGTCTGACAGAACAAATTTGCCGTTAACAAAATCATAGCGTTCACCCGTTTTGTCACATTCAATACATGCTTTAGTATTTTTTTGCGTAAGTGGTAATGCGGAAACAATGCAGAATGCTAACCACAAATTTCCGTTATCATCAAATTGATAGGGAACAAGCCTATGATGGAGGGTAACCTCCCTGTCATACATGTTTTTGCCTGTCAAATCGTAGGATAACTCAAGTTCCGTAGCTAATTCCAGATCGCGGTATTTCCGAAAAATTTTAAAGGCCTCTTCATTCATCTTAAATAACCACTGTTTTTCGCTATCCGACAAAATATAATTATAGGCATCAGCACCTTCTTTTTTTATCAATTCATTTGAAAGTCCGGATACAGAATATTTATGTATATTACTGGAAATAAACTTCTGTTTTTCATAATCAAACATATAAACGTTGCAATTCGCAACTCGGCTGAATAACCCTAATATGTACTGAATGTGCTCCTCAGTATATGTTTTTCTAAGACTTACAGGTATTTCCCAAGCAGATTCGGGAGTGTAGAAATAACTCATATGTTATTTGTTGTTTTAATTTTTGTTCCTTTACTAAAGTAACAATTAAAAAGCATTTTTTTTGCAAAGATAATAGTTTTTTTTGATATATACAAATATATACCTCAAATCAGTCCCATACCTTTGGCTTTATAAACTGCCGCTGCCTGTGTAGGAGCATTCAATTTTTCAAGTGCACTCTGCTTTTTCCGTTCAACAGCTCTTAAGCTCAGACTTATTTTTTCTGCTATTTGTTTGATCGGAATACCTTCGGCGAGGTAACTTAAAATTGAGATTTCATCTTCGATCAAACTTTTATAGTTTGACGGAACAAATTTGTTGTCAACAAAATCATATCGTTTACCCGTTTTCATACATTCGATACAAGCTTTGGTGGTTTTATGCGTGAGAGGCAATGCGGAAACAGCACACAAGGCCAACCATACATTTCCATTATCATCAAATTCATAGGGAACGAGTCGATGATGGAGAATAATCTCTTTACCGTCCGGTTTTTTGCTCTTCAAATCGAAAGAAAGTACAAGTTCCATGCGTGTTTCAAGGTCATTGTGTTGATGAAAAATTTTATACGCTTCTCTATTCATTTTTAGTAACCACCATTTTTCGCCTTTCGCTAAAATTTTATCGTAGATTTTTAAACCTTCTTTCCTAATTAATGCAGCCGGAAATCCGGCCAATTTTTGCCCCGAAAAATTGCCGACAATAATCTCTTGCTTACGATAATCAACCATGTAAAGACAGCTGTTAATAGATCGATTAACGTATCCTAACATACATTTACTACGATCTAAGCAATGAGTCTTTCTGATTTTTTTACAAATTTTCAAGTGCCTTTTGGGGTTGAATTGAATATCCATAAATGAGAATCTTAATTTTTTTTGTTTTTTATTTACAAAGTTACGGTTTTTTCTTTGAAATTCACAGGGAATTACAAATCGTTGCTAAAAAGTGCCATTTTTAAAAATATGATAAAATAAAAATAATTGCAATTCATTTAGTTAAATATTTTTTGAGAAAATTCAATGCGTAAATCCGCAATGCAAAAATAAAATATTTTTTGTATCTTTGTATAATGATTTGAAACCCTTCTTTTCTGAAAAACTAAAGTCAAAATTTCAATACAAAGATAAGCAAAATAAACGAAATAACCAAATAAAAAAAGCAAGCATGAAAAAACTACTACATTTAACTTTACTTTTGTTAATGGTGCAGGGCTCGGTAAGTTTAAAAGCCCAAATGCGCATTGGAGGAAATACTGCTCCTAACCCAAATGCAATTCTAGATCTAAATGAGGACGAGACTGCCATCGGCTCGAAAGGACTGTTGCTACCTCGCGTGGCGTTAGTATCTGCCACAGATTTTCTCCCACTTTCAGCACATGTGAGAGGAATGTATGTGTACAATACAGCCACAGCAAAGGGGGTGTCGCCGGGCGTGTATTACAACGATGGAACGAAGTGGATTCGAATTATGGGTGACTCGGATGCCGGTTTGACGATCTTGAATTACCTTATTAATAACCTGACACAAGAATTTGTCGACAGCATTATGGCCCATGTAAGCATTGCAAGTGCCGACAATACCGTGAATGTTGTTGGTAGCGGAACAAGTGACATCGACTTGGGTGTGAACATTGATGTAATTGCCGACAGTTTGCTAAACAACGAAATATTCATCACAAACTTGATAGACTCATTGGTAACGAACAACTACTTCACCGACAGTATTATGGCTAATGTAAGCATTACAAGTGATGACAATACCGTAAATATTATTGGAAGCGGAACAAGCGATATTGACTTGGCTGTGAACATGGCCACAGTTATTGACATCTTGATAAATAACTCAACATTTATCCAAAATTTGGTAACTGACCAAACGTTTATTGATTCGATTACAAATTTGTTCGCGGGTGAAAAATTTATTGATTCGCTTATACACAATCTGTTCTTGAGTGAAACGTTTATGGATTCGCTTATACACAATCTGTTCTTGAGCGAAACGTTCATGGATTCACTTATACACAATCTATTTTTGAGTGAAACGTTTATGGATTCACTTATACATAATCTGTTCTTGAGTGAAACGTTTATGGATTCGATCATGCACAATCTACTTATAAACGAAATGTTTATGGATTCTATTCTCAATTACATCACTAACAATGTAACTCAAGAATTGACCGACAGCATTATGGCTAATGTGAAGATAAAAGGCGACAATGGTATTATTGTAGAAGGCAGTGGTACAAGCGACATTACAGTGAAATTGCCGGAAGGAGATAGAGAAGGACAAATTTTGGTTTGGGACAACACCCTGTCAACTTGGGGACCTGCCGAGCCGACTGTAATTAAACAAGCAACTATTACTGTTGATAACGGAACTTTCGATACCAAAAACTTGGTTTTCTATGGAACAACTTCAACAACAACCAAGCCTTTGAAAGTGATATCTATTGAGCCTGTTTTTTCAAATGTTGTTAAGCGTCGTGAGTTCTTGCATACAGATGCTACAGTTCAAGTGGTAGGTGGAAATACAGCCGAGTGGACGGTTAGCATTGATAACCGTAACTTTTCTCTTGACAACACATTCACATTGGTAAGTGTTATTATCTCTTATATTTGTGAAGATCTGACACCGTTAGCAGACGATACGCAAGGTTTTATAGAAATAGTAGGATACTAATCCGTAAAACTGATAATAAAAAATTAATAAACTAATAAAACAATATAACTTATGAAACATTTTATCATCATATTATCGTTAACACTTTTCATTGGTGCCGGATCTATTTTCGCGCAACAGCAAGTTATTCAAGGCAAGAGACTGCCTCGCTTAACGACTCAACAGCGTGACCTGATTGCGGTCGACGCTACAATGTCCAAAGGACTAATTATCTACAATACTGACATTGATTGCCAAGAATTTTGGAATGGAACAGTTTGGATCAGCCTTTGCGGTGTAGTAAATCCGGAAATGGATGTGGATGTGGATTCGCTAAACCCGGAGCCGGGATGTAGAAGAATTCGCGTGCACGGCACTTTTTTCAAAGATGCTCGGTTGGACAACTCGCACTTTATCTCAATGCCTATCACGGTTACTAGACCGGGAACTTACTCCCTTTCTGCTCGATCCGATAATGGTTATTTTTTCCATACAAGCGGCGTATTTGAAGAAGCAGGTACATACGAACTCAACCTCGTTGGTATGGGCGTGCCGAGAGAAACAGGGATTGACCAACTTGTTTTCACCGTCAATGGTGCAGAGATAGCTATATTATGTAACATTACGGCCGAAGTGCAAGAGATGAAAATGGGCTACACGGTTGATTGTTGGGATATCGAAGTGCGTGGAGAATACCGCGTAAACCGCATTACTTCGGAAGATGATCATTATATAATAGTGCCCGTAGAAGTAATTCAACTCGGAACGGCGAATATTCGAACCGATCAGCAAAACGGGCTCAGATTTACCGGCTCGAAAGAATTTACCCAACTCGGACCCGACACCATTATCTTATATGCCAGCGGGCTTTCCAGAGAGGAAGGCGACTTCAGATATTATTTTACCACCGATGGAGACGTTAGAACAACCTGTAATTTTGTTATACCTTTTGTTTCGCTTTTAGGCACATATGCTGAGCCGGCTTGTAACTGTTTGGCAATTGCTAACGAAAGACCGTTTGCTCCGAATGGCGAATACTGGTTGCGTGATTGCAGCTACGTTGCAGAGGACAGTGAAGAAGATGATGTTCCTGACGATACTCCTCGCTACAGAACCTATTGCGACATTTCGGGAGGCGGCTGGATGTTGGTGTGGTCGTATTCCGAAAGCACGGCTTTCAACACTTATAATCAAAGCACGGCAACGGGAGGTACGGGTAACTCCGGCACTATGCGAATGGACGGGCGCTATTGGGCACTTAATGCGAGCAGACCAAGAAACACCATTACAGATACCGTGGCGGGTGTAGACGATGGTCCGCTTAATCATCAAATTGTGTACGGCGATTTCCGTTTGCCACTAACCATGTGGAGATCGGTAGCCGAAGACTTTGGTGTTTATGTTCCGCACGAAATAAAAGTTCGCATCGCAACCGATTCTACCAACATGAGATGCCAATGGGGAAACAATAACTTCGTTATCATGTCGCCAAGATCTATTTCTACTTCTACAGGTACTCCTGCCACAGTTAATCGCAACCCCCTGTATGCCGGTTCTTGGACTTCGGCTACTGGAAATCGCGTTCCTTCGGTGGGCAGAATATTTGGCCAGCGTTTTGAAGTGAGAGCCAGCGGAGGAGGAAACGGAGGAGGATGGGCTGAGCTGGGAGGCAACCGCTATATCCGTGTTATTAACAGTCAGGCAGCCACAACCGGTTTTGCTTTCAGTTGGAATGCAGCGGGAAGCTCAACGCTGTTTCAAGTAAGACCAAACCTTGTTACTCCGGGTGGAGTAGGCGCTCCGGTGGATAACCGGATGCGGTTGAACCTGTTGCGCACTACGTTTACCACGTTCAACTCCGGTAACCGAATGCCAAACCATCACATCGGAAAATGTAATACCGCAGGAGCTCCCGACTTCAGTTTTGGAACAGTAGCCGGAGGAACAGGCGGAACAATGGATTGCGCCATGGGTAGCTTGGTTCCGCACAGTTTCAACAACGGAAACGGCCGCTATATACAGTGGTGGGTAAGATAAGGTTGTGTAGATTGAAAAATTACAGATTTGTTACATCAAATATCAAAAACATGAAAATTATAAAAAATATGAAAATTATCAAATACAGTATTGTCGGTTTAGGCCTGTTAATAGGCCTGAATCAAACAGTTTCGGCACAACACTTGTACGGTCAAATGGTGATTAACGAAAATCCCAAATTGCTCCACGGTAACCTGACTAAGGGTAGTTCGGCAGAGCTATTTCTTGGCGACCATGGGTCTATTTTACAGAAAACAAACGAGTTGTGGAAAGTCGGAAATTTCCGAGGTGAAGTCGGTGCAAAACTCCATATTTCGGTTATTGACAACAGTAACGATTTTGGTACGCGCGGGCTTTTCAACATCATTGGAACAGCAAACGGAAGCACAGAGATTGTGCTTGACATACACAACAGCTGGAATGGAATGCCCATAGACCTTGTAAGAGCATACAACGCAGGAAGCGACGTCGAAGCATTCACCATGCAAGAAGCTACTTACAACGGACGAGAAGCCTATTTAGCAAATCGCTTAGAAGGTGGTGATCGGGTATGGTTTCTTGCAGAAAGAACACCGTGTCTCCCGTTGATTGTGCAGAAAAGAAACAATACGCTCGTGGTTAACAACAACCCTGAAAGCAACGGAGGTTTCAATTTCATCTATTACAAGTGGTATCGAAATGATGTGTTGATTCACGAAGG
>JAIRRI010000056.1 GCA_031256055.1 Bacteroidales bacterium | reverse complement strand
GTATTAAACAAATTAGAATATGGAGAAGAATGGACAGGCGGTTATGATGGCACACGATCAACGCCAACCATCCATAACGGAAAAATTTACATCATGAGCGGAATGGGAGAGCTAATTTGCCTGAATGAAGAAACATTGAAAGTTATTTGGCAAAGAAATATTTTAACCGATTTTAATGCAAAAAACCCTCCTGCAGGCATTAGCGAATCGCCGTTGGTATTTGGTGATAAAGTTATTGCAACGCCTGGCGGATCAAAGCATAACATCGTTGCATTAAACAAAAACACCGGAAAATTGATATGGAGCGGTCAAGGAAAAGACACCGTAACATCCTATTGTTCGCCTTTGTATATCGGCGATTTGGAAACACCGTTAATCGTAACACAAACCGCAGAACATATTATTGGAGTTGAGGCTTCAACCGGAAAAGTGCTATGGTCGTTTGAAAATAAAAACACCAACGCGATTCATGGCAACACGCCTATTTATGTGGATAATATGATTTTAGTTTCAAGCGCCGGACAAGGTTCTACTATGCTGCAATTGTCAGACGGAGGGCGTCAGGCAGAAATTGCATGGACATTGCCTGAGATGGACAATGTGATGGGCGGAATTGTAAAATTGGGTAATTATGTTTACGGTTCCGGAGCCGGTGGTCGAAATAGAGCTTGGTATTGCGTTGACTGGAAAACCGGACAAATTCAATATGCCGAAAAAGAAAGCGGACTTGCCGTTGGTGTAGTCATTTCTGCCGATGGCATGCTTTATTGCTATTCGGATAAAGGCGAAATGGCATTGGTTCGCCCAACTCCGGAAAAATTTGATGTCGTAAGCAAATTCAAAGTAGAAAAAGGTACTGATCAACATTTTGCTCATCCATCGATTTATCAAGGGGTGCTATATGTAAGGCATGGGGATAGTTTGATTGCTTATAGAATCAAATGATAACTTAGAAATTATCGCAATTTTGCCGTCTATATTAATACAACCAAGATTATAATCATATTATGAAACCAAGCTTTATTTCTTTATTTGTTGTTTTTGCATTAATATGGACTCTGTTTTCAGGCAAGGGGCTTGCTCAAAACCAATCATTCTCTCCGCAGCAACTTTTGGATATGGCAGATTACTATACCGACAAAAATAACTATGATACGGCCTTATTTTACTACAGTCAACTAACTAATATGTCTGTAAAAAATGCGGACATTGAACTCCAAAAGATAGCTGCAAAAGCCTTCAATCGTTCTGCAATTCTTTATTACGACTTCTCTGATTATCGTACGGCTTATGAGTTTTATATCAAAGCCTTGCTTCTATGTGAAAAATCCAATTATGTGGCCTACATGCCAAGAATTTATCTTAATATTGGGAATATCTATTTTCGTTTTAACAAATTCGATATCGCCAAATCATACTACGCAAATGCTTTGAAATTATCTCAAGATAGCATAAGCATTGTGGCTATTTTGAACAATTTGGGATCTACCGAATTAAGAAACAACAACCTGGACAGTGCATTTTATTTTCTCAACAAAGCCTTATATATCAGCAAGCAACATGGCGATGCTTTTTTACCTAACGTATTGGATAATTTAGCTTCTTATTACCAAAAGGTAGGTCAACACGATTTGGCACTTTATTATTTTCGATCGGCACTTGAAGAAACAAAAAAAAACGGTCAAATTGAAATGGAAGCAGCGTGTTTGGCAAATTTAGGTCGGTTGTTTTTTGAAAAAAACAGGATTGATTCTGCCCTATTTTATATCGGCTTATCGAATGCAATTGCTGAAAAAAATAATTTTTTAAGAATTTTGGCAGATAATTACCTTACATTGTCAGAAATAGAAAAATCTAAAGGCAATAAAACGAAGGCGTTAGATTTTTTTGAAAAATATGCCAACTTAAAAGATTCAGTATTTAATGTTGATAAATTCAGCGATATAACTCAATTGCAACGGTTATATGAGATTTCCAAAACAAATGAACAAATCGAACGTTTGGCCATGGAACAAGAGATTAAAAAGCGTACGATTTTCTATCAAAAAATTGTTTTAATTGTTTTGGCATTGATATGTAGTGTATTATTATTGTTGTTTTTTCAAAAAAGAAAATTGGACACAGCTTATGAAACATTAGTTGAAAAAAATCTTGAGATAATTGATTTTCAAGAAAATTTTACCGAAAAATACAAAAAAAGTGGCCTTACCGATGGTATGCAAGACGAGCTTTTGGATAAAATTCTGGTTATCATGGAAGATACGTCCATTGTTTGCGATACTGAATTTTCTGTTGAGAAACTCGCAGAATTGGTAAATTCCAATCAAAAATACGTTTCTCAAGTTATAAACAGTGCTTTAAAGAAAAATTTCCGTTCATTTTTAAACAATTACAGGATTCGTGAGGCGCAACGCTTGTTTTCAAATCAAGAAACCACAAAATATACCATTGAATCTGTTGCTGTTATGGTTGGTTATAAATCTCGAAATTCGTTCTGTAACGTGTTTAAAGAAGTTACCGGTGTAACCCCGAACTTCTATTTGAAGTCTATACAGGCTTTGAAAACAATTCAAACTCATAATTGAGAATTTACTGAAAAACAATTTTTTAGACAGTAAGATTATATCTGTCGATCATCTCGATTTGCCCAAATTCGCGAATTTGGGCAAAAGTGTTTTTTTTTATTGGTTATTGTTTTATAACTTTGCAGTCACAAAATACAACAATTAACAAACTAAAACCAAATGAAAACAATTACAAAAATCTTGAAAATTACATCTGTTTTTTTACTGTGTTTGTCGTCAAAAATCGGTGCACAAACCATTCAAAACGGCACAACTATTCTCCAAGTGGTTAGGGGTATTTCTCCGAATGGGAATTACATTGTAGGGCAAAGCGGAGAGCCTAGACAAGCCTTTACCTGGACTCCTTCCGGCGTAAATAGTGCGGCAACCCTTTTGGGTGGAAGTGCCGGTGCCGGCAGACTTAGTGAGGCTTATGACGTATCAAATAATAATCGTGTGATAGGAAGTTTTGCCGATCCGAATCTTATTTTTGATGGAGGTCCCATCAGAAGTGCCGGTTTTTGGGAAAACGACACTTGGACAGGGTTAGGTTTAGGCCTTGCCAAAGGGGCAGCACCGCAATCATTAATAGCCGGTTCACATGCTGCTGCTGTAACAGCC
>JAIRRI010000154.1 GCA_031256055.1 Bacteroidales bacterium | reverse complement strand
ATGATATTCCGAAAGATGCTGTATTGAACATTTTGCAATCGCTTGAAATCGGTGTCAATGGAGAATTTCCGAACTTGATCTTGCAAATTCCGACCAACAAAGCAGATGTAACTCGCGATGTGGATGTGATTGAAGAAATTTTGCGCATTTATGGATTTAACCGCATTTCTAATACAGGTGCAACGCTGATGAATTTTCAACATCAAGGTAAACCCGATCGCGAAAAAGTTTACAATCAAGTGGCGGATTTCATTACCAACAACGGGTTTTCGGAAATCATGAACAACTCGTTGACGAAAGCCGATCACACCGAAAAAGTCAAAGGATTTGATTCCAATCTCAATGTTACAATTGCCAATCCATTAAGCAACGAGTTGGATGTGATGCGTCAAAGCCTCCTGTTTGGAGGGCTTTCGAGCATTGCTTACAACTGCAATCACCAACTTACGGATTTAAAATTGTACGAGTTTGGAACAATTTATCAAAAAAATCCGAATGTTGATCCAACTGTTTCGGTTACCAAAAAATATAAAGAAACACAGCGATTAGCGATTTTCATCAGCGGAAACAAGCGCGCCGAAAATTGGCAAAAACCTTTGGAAACTGTTGATTTCAATTATTTGAAAAGTCTTGTAAATACCTCGTTTTCAAGACTTCGATTGGATAATTACAAAATTGAAGATACTGTTCCCGAATATTTCAGCGAAGGTTTATCGTACATTCTGAATGGCAAGACTATTGCGGCATTCGGAAAACTTTCAAAAGCAACGTTAAAATATTTCGACATCAAACAAGATGTTTATTTCGCTGATATTTCGTGGACAGATATTTTAAAAGCGCTTCCCAAGAAACCGATTTTGTATCAGGAAATTTCGAAATTCCCTGAAGTTCGTCGAGATTTGGCGTTGTTAGTTGATCAAAAAATCACATTTGCCGAAATCGAAAAATTGGCTTACGATACGGAAAAAAAACTACTCCAATCGGTTAATTTATTTGATGTTTACGAAGGTGATAAATTGCCTGAAGGTAAGAAATCTTACGCTGTTTCGTTCATTCTGCAAGACTCCGAAAAAACGCTCAGCGAAAAGCAAATCACAGGTGTCATGGAAAAAATGATGAAGCAAATGACTGAAAAATTGGGTGCAACGATTCGCTAAAATTCAAAAAATCGTATGAATATTTGGAAAACTTGGACAGGAATGAGTTTGGTAAAACGAATACTCATCGGTCTTATACTTGGAATTATCTTAGCTTTGACGCTTGGCGAACACGTTGTTTTTGTTGCCATATTTGGCAATTTGTTTGTTGGTGCGCTTAAAGCGATTGCGCCCATATTGGTGTTTGTTCTTGTTATGTCGGCTATTTGTCGCCATCAAAGCGGAACAAAAACTAATTTGAAAGCATTTGTCGCACTTTCGTTTATTGGAATATTTTCCGCCGCAATACTTGGTGTTACGGCAAGTTTTATGTTTCCAACCAAATTAGAACTGAGCGGGATTGATGCCATTGAAGTTGCAGCGCCGAGCGGTATTACCGAGGTGTTGCATAATATTCTCATGAATTTGGTAGATAATCCCATTAGAGCATTAGCAAACGGGAACTACATCGGTATATTAACTTGGTCGATACTGTTAGGCATTGCACTTCAAAAAACTGCAAACGACTCCACAAAAGAAGTTATTTCAAATCTGTCGGATGCGGTAACAAAAGTTGTACGCATTGTGATCAATTTTGCGCCGGTTGGCATTATGGGGCTTGTTTACTCATCAATTATGGAAAGCGGTTTAGAAGTGTTGCTGGGCTACGGACGCCTTATTATGATATTGGTATCAACGATGCTTGTTGCTGCGTTAGTCATAAACCCGCTAATTGTTTTTTTAGTTATGCGGAAAAATCCGTACCCACTTGTGTTGACAGCTTTGAGAGAGAGTGGGATAACCGCTTTTTTTACGCGAAGTTCAGCTGCTAACATTCCCGTCAATATGGCTTTGTGTGAAAAACTCGAGTTGGATAAAGATACTTACGCTGTTGCAATTCCTTTGGGCGCCACAATCAATATGGCGGGCGCTGCTGTAACCATTTCGATTCTTTCGATGTCGGCAGCTTACACGCTCGGAATAAGCGTAGATTTTCCAACGGCAGTCATTCTTTGTGCACTTGCAACGCTCAGTGCAACAGGCGCTTCAGGCGTTGCAGGTGGGTCGTTATTACTCATTCCATTGGCATGTAGTCTTTTTGGAATACCTGACAGTATTTCGATGCAAGTTGTTGGGGTTGGTTTCATCATCGGTGTCGTGCAAGATTCGTGCGAAACTGCGCTTAATTCACATTCAGATGTTGTTTATCTTGGGAGTTTAGAAGGCAGAAAGCAACACCACAACCACCAACGCCGGTAACATGTTGATGACTTTGATGTCTTTTATTTTCAGAATATTGATACCTAATCCGATTAACAAAACACCTCCGACGGCAGTAAGGTCAGCAATCATCGATTCTGTCAGAAACTGCATGATATAAGCGGCAAACAGCGTGAGGCACCCTTGATAAATCAGCACGGGGATCGCCGATAACCCCACAAAAATACCAAACGTAGATGCGAAAGCGACAGATGCTATGCCATCAATAATAGACTTCGTATAAAGCAATTGCGGCGGCTTGCCCATACCGTCTTCAAAAGCACCGAGAATTGCCATAGACCCTGTGCAAAAAAGCACAGAAGCCGTAACAAAGCCTTCCACAGCTAGTTTCGATGTGCCTGCTGGTTCGGATTGGTCACTGAGCGAAGTCGAAGTGGAATCTTTGTTTGCAAACTTTTTCAACAAACTATTAGCAGCTTTTTCCGAATTACCGTCCAAATTCAAGGCCTCACCTATGAGTGCTCCGGAAATAAGGCTGATTACAATTAAAATCATATTGTTCGACTTCAAAGCCATCGAAATTCCGATGACCAACGTAAAAAGCCCTGCAGCTTGAAAAGCGACATTGACATACCTTTGCGGTAATCGTGAACGAACAAGAGTACCCACGGTACTTCCGATAATGATTGCTGCTGCATTTGCTAAGGTTCCGAGCATAAATTGTTAAAATTGAAAATAAATAAACGGCTGCAAATCCGCAGATTTTATTTGATAGAGGAATAAAATCACGCAAAGAACTAAAATAACTTTCAATACTATTGGGATTTTGTGGAAAACACTGCGATAATTTTCTTTGATATTTTCAGGAAGCCAGTGCATCACAAAGCCTAATAAAATCAAGAAAAGCACAACTGCATAATTCGAAATCATCGTCAAAATATTGACGTCAAACATTCGATACGTCATTTGTGAAAGCATGGTTTCGACGGTTTGCATGGAATCTGCACGGAAAAACAGCCATGCAAAACAAACAAAATTGAAGGTTATGAATATCGAAACAACGGTTTTGAAACGTTGTTTTTTGCGTGGATTTTTGTTGGGTAAATACGTTGTCCAAATTTTGTGAGCAACCAACGCAAGCCCATGTAATCCGCCCCAAATCACGAATTTCGTTGCTGCTCCGTGCCACAAACCACCCAACAACATCGTCAGCATTAAAGCTAAAAACATCACAATTTTTCCGTTTCGACTTCCGCCCAATGGAATGTATAAATAATCTCTCAACCATGACGAAAGTGAGATGTGCCAACGTCTCCAAAAATCGGAAATGTTTTTTGCTTTATACGGCGAACGGAAGTTTATGGGAAGTTGAAAGCCTAAAATTAAGGCTGTTCCGATTGCAATATCCGTATATCCCGAAAAATCACAATAAATCTGAATAGCGTATCCATACGCTGCCATCAAATTCTCGAAACCCGTGTATAGCAAGGGATTTTCAAAAACACGATCCACAAAATTAATCGAAATATAATCCGCAATCAACATTTTTTTGATCAACCCACTCACAATCAAAAATACAGCAAACGAAAATTCGCGTGACGAAAGTTGATAATTCCGATAAAGTTGCGGTACAAATTCAGCAGCGCGAACAATTGGTCCTGCAACTAATGGAGGGAAAAACGTGACATAAAATCCAAAGTCAATAATACTTCGTATGGGCTTAGCTTTTCTTCGATACACATCAATCACATAACTCATCGTTTGAAATGTGTAAAACGAAACACCGACAGGCAAAATAATCGTCCATATATCTAAATCAGAACCTGTCAGTTGATTTGTCCAAAGCGCCAAATAGTCAATGGCTACAAAGTCTGTCCCAAAAATTTGATTAAAAATATCCGTAAAATAATATGCGTATTTGAAATACGATAAAACAAGCAAATTCACTGCCAAAGAGGCAATCAGAAAGAATTTTCGTTTCCATTTCTTTTGAAAATGATTAATAGCAATTCCAAACGAATAATCCGTAACCGTTGAAAACAGAAGCAACACAAAGAAATATCCCGCAGATTTATAATAAAAAAACAAACTCGCTGCAAACAAAAACGCATTCCGTAATTTTTTCTTTCTGAAAATAATCGCATAAACTCCCAAAACAAACACAAAGAATACCCAAAACTTGATGTTTGTGAACAGAAACGGGTCAGATGAAAGATATGTTAGGAATTCGTTCATTGAGGAGTTAAGAGTTAAGAACTAAGAGTTAAAAGTTAGTAGGTTATGAATTATGGATTATGATTTACGATTGGGCGAAGCCATTCTTAGTTCTTAACTTTTAGTTTTTTATAGTGTTTAGATAGTTTTGAATTAATGCCTGAAAAAGCAAATCCGCTTGAAGTTCATAGCCTTTTTTGATGAAATGAAGGTTATCGCTATTGGCAAGATTAGCCTGAAACCATTCGTTTATAGAGCCTTTTCCACCCATCACGGTATAAAAATCCCAGACTGCACAATCGTTGGCTTTTGCCACGTCGTGAATAATTTTGATGAGTTGCGGTAATTCCTTTATCGGTTGTGTTCTGTCTTTCAGAGCATCGCCAGGGGTTGTCAGTAAAATCGGCACGTGTGGAAGTTCTGACCGAATGCGACGAATAAGCGTAGTGTAGTTTTTTCGAAATTCGGACGGATTAAAATTTTGGTAAACATCATTGGTTCCATACGACAAAATAATCAACGAAGGCTCTACAACCGAGAGTTGTTTTTCCAGCAAATTGGATTTCAGTAAATCCTTTACTCTTGCGCCATTCACGCCAAGTGCACTATACGTTGAACCTGCATTTCCACTCTCCAGACTGATACCGTAAATTGAAATTTCTTGTGTCGCATTTTTTTCAACCGAGCTTGCAAGCTCAACGAAGTTAAAATCAAAAACGATGGACAAGCTATCCATAGATTCTTTCAAACCAAAAAGTGTGTAACCGCGAGACTCATTCGTGGTTTGAAACATCAGATTGTCGCTCTGACCCAATAGTATTTTCGGCACATTCTGACCAACGGAATGAAACACTCGAATGGATGTAAACGAGCTTGTTACATAACCTGTTTGAGGCTGTGTAATTTTCAACATCGCTGACGGATCACTTGTAGATATAGACATTCCTGTTAATCCCAAGTTTTCTGAACCATCTGACTTTACGTTGCGAACGCTCGACCACTCTCCCGAATAATCCACAATATAACTGTGAGGATTATTCGTTTTTGCCACTGTAAACGGAAAAATCACCCCTCTATCCCCTTCCGACCATGCCGTTTGATCTCCAAGTAACAACTGACGCATTCGGTTTGGCAGATGATCCGCTTGAATGTGAGAATCGCCAAAATGCAGAATATTCAAGCATCCTGTACCATGAACCTGTAATTTTAAAAGTTTTTCATAGAAAAACTCAAACTTCTCCGACGAACGTCCTTTGTGTTTAATTTCATTGTCTCCACATCTCAAAAACGGGTAAGAATGCTCATGCTGTTCGCAGGTTTGAGCCCCAACAAACTGCGTCAAAATGGCAAAAAAATAGGTAATACCGATATGTTTAGTGCCGTTCATTTAATTCATGTAATTTTTGTTCGAGAACATATTCTTTTTGTTGTTTCAAATAATTTAGATATTCGATCATCAACGATTTATAAAACATTTCCCCCACTCTTTGGGCGCCTCTTGCTGAAAAATGCGTGTAATCTTTTCCTGCCAAAGTCGGTTTTTGGTTCACCCAATTAACTATTGAGTTTTCTCCGCCCATAGCCTCGTATAAATCCCAAAACACGCAACCTGTGCGGATTGCAGCGTTTTTCTGCGCATCCCTAACCAAAGGCACATTCGGATTGGTTCGATAAATTTCGCCGACTTTGTAGGCTCTATCCGAAACGCCGATAACAATCAATGTTGCATCCGGCATCAAGGCTTTAAAAAATGCCAATTCCTTCGCCAGCGCATTTTCTATAGCCTTTGAATTTACTGCTCTTTTAGGGTCATTCGGCACAACATTAACCCCAAATTGGAACAACACT
>JAIRRI010000130.1 GCA_031256055.1 Bacteroidales bacterium | reverse complement strand
TTTAAATTAACGATGGAAACAAGAGTTTTTGTATGTAAAATGCAATAAGCAGGAAGTTCTTTTTCTTCGGCTACAACTTTTCTCCACAAACGCAATTCTTCGAACAATTCGGGGTTTTCAACCTCATCTGTTGAAGTCATTTTTTCCGTTTTTGGTGCTTTAGGAAGTTTGGGTTCAATCAGTGTAGCTTTCGCACGTTCGTCAACGTAAGTAGAAAGAAAAAATCCGTTTTTACAAGCTTTGAAACAAGCCTGTTTATAGAACATTTCACTATGGATTTGTTGCAATAAATCTTTGATTTTCGATTTGACTTCTTTGTTTTCAGACGTGAAATTTATCTTTGCAAAATATTCCTCGTTAAGATAATTCAGGATGTCGGAAAAATATGGTTGCGAAGATTTTATTTTCTTCTGAAACTCTTGATTTTCTTCTAAAATCAGCGGTTGCGAAAGATAATAATTCAAATGGTTGTGAAATTTTTGTATCACAGGATTAAGTTCGTTATCCACGCAATTCACGATTTCCGACATCATCGCTTTTAAATTTCCAACAATGCTGTTCGAATGTTCGTAATAAAATCTCAATACTCTTCTTGACAAACGCAGTAATTGCGATAGATCGTAAAGTTCAAACAGTAATTCATGTTGATAGTCTAATTTCGCTTGCTGCAAGCGTTTTTCATCAGGTTTATTATGCTCAATTTCATCGGTATATTGGCGAATTTGTTGGTCGTTGTGCAAGCAGCTTGCATCAATTTTTGAGGTCAACACCAAGCCTTCTAACGTTTTGCAACGGCTCAATGCAACATACACCTGTCCATGTGCAAACGCAGCGCGTGCATCAATCGCTACTTTGTCGAAGGTCAAACCTTGACTTTTATGTATGGTCATTGCCCATGCCAATCGCAGCGGATACTGGGCAAACGTGCCAATCACGTGTTCGCGAATGGCTTTGGTTTCGTCGTCGATTTCATAACGAATGGTTTTCCATTCCACACGAGGAACAAGAATTTCGAAGTCGTCACCCGGACATTTCACCACAATATTATTTTCGGAAATTTCAATAATTTCTCCGATTTTTCCATTGTAAAATTCTTTCGATCTTTCCGATATAGTCTTCGCAAACATAACTTGTGCGCCGAGTTTGAGTTTTAGCGATTTTTCAACCGGATAACTCCATTCTGGAAATTCGTCATACACATCAGCCTCAAAAGCATATTCCGATTCGGCGATAGAATTTAATTTTTGCTGGTTGATGTCTTGAGCTTGATAGCGATGCGTGGTTAGCTGAATAACTTGTTCTTCGGATTTTTCTTGAAAACTCGGAATATGGCGTGAATTCAGTAATTGTAGAGATTCGGAATCAAGTTGGTTATTGCGAACTTGATTCAAAATTTCAATAAAATTTTCGTCGCTTTGCCGGAAAATTTGTTTGAGTTCAATGGTCACATAATCCGTTTTGTTCAACGCTTGACTGCTGAAAAAATACGGCGTCTGATAAGCCGTTTTCAGAATACTCCACTCCTCATCTTTTACTACAGGTGGAAGTTGTTGCAAGTCGCCAATCATCAGGAGTTGCACGCCTCCAAAAGGTTTGGAATTTCTTCTAAAACGTCTCAACACCGCGTCCACAGCATCAAGCACATCGGCACGCACCATACTGATTTCATCAATTACCAATAAATCCAAGCTTTTTATGATGTTGATTTTTTCCTTACGGAACATTTTGTTAAACCCTTCGGGCGGATACGTAGGCAAAAACGGCGTCAACGGCAGTTGAAAAAACGAATGGATCGTAACCCCTCCCGCGTTAATCGCAGCCACACCTGTTGGCGCAACCACGATCATACGCTTGGGCGAATGTACTTTAAGTTGATGCAAAAATGTGGTTTTTCCCGTTCCGGCACGACCGGTGAGAAAAACATTTTTGGACGAAAACGCCACAAAATCATTAGCTAATTGCAGTTCAGGATTGGTTTGCACATTCATTTTTTTTGGTTTGCAAATTTACAACAAAAAATCGAAATAAAAAACTTAAAAAGTGTTAAAATTTTCTTTTTTTTCGTATCTTTGCAAAAATTCAAACAACACAACTAACCAAATAATCAATCAAAATTAATTATCATGAAAAAAACCACTATCTTATTAGCGTTATTCCTCCTATGTGGATTGGGATACGCACAGCACACCAACAGTTCGGAACAAACAACAGCAAAGAGGGAAAAACTCTCAAAAGAAGAAAAGAAAAATCTCTTAACAGAAAAAAGACAATCTCGTCAACCGTCTAATTCACAAAAAACGACTTTGGCTGTGCCAAACCAATTCACTAAGATGATTTATGTAACCAGTCTGTGGGGAGATAACCCCGGATTTTTCGAAACAACTCTGGGAGGCTTCAGCTGTGGAGTTAAACTCAACAGTATTGACTTGTCTATTCAAGCTATGGAACGAACCTGCAATGGAGATATTTACGTGGTAGCTTGGGACTCGGATGCAGGTGGCTGGTTTGGGGAAGTCCACTTTGGAAAAATTGACCGTGCCGGTAACTTAACATTAATCGCAGAAGATGTGGACTTCGATGCTGCCAGTATGGCATGGAACCCAATAACAGAAACCATGTATGTAGTTGATGTTTGGGGAGATTTCGGCACCGTAAATCTTACTACGGGAGAATTTACCTCTATCGCTATCCCGGATTGGTGGTATACCATCGCCATTGACAACAACGGTATTTGCTACGCAATTGAATGGGGCTACGGAGAATTTGGCACATTTGATTTAGCTACAGGTGCATTTACTATGATTACAGATGAGTTTCCTTTAGATGTTTTCGATTTTCAAGGTATGAAATTCGACCGCAAAACCAACGAGCTTTATTGGCAAGCTCACATTGACGCCACAGGTGCTCCTGAAACAGATTTTTACAAAATTAATCCAATAACCGGAGAACTTACTCTGTTAGGAGAAGTTGCAGAACGTTTCTTTGACTTCGTTATTTTGGATACCGATCCTTTTGTAGTAACATTGCTTGACAGTATTTCAACATTGCTTGATAATATTGAGCAGTTAGAAGAAAACATTAGAGAATTGGCGCGATTGCTTGACGAATGCGAGAATGGCGAATCATCAATTGACCTGATCATCCCGCAACAACAAATTCAAATTTTTCCAAATCCGGTTAGTTATGAATTGCGAATTATCAATTATGAATGGCAACAAGGCGATATTGTAGAATTGTTTGATATGAACGGAAAGCGTATGTATTCGGCTCGTGGCAATGGCGATACATTTACAATCGATATGTCGGCATATCCACAAGGGAATTACATTCTACGCATTGGTAATCGAGTGGCGAAAGTTGTAAAGCAATAAAACTATGAAACACATTGTTGCAGGTATCGACATTGGCGGTACGAATACGGTATTTGGTTTAACCGATCGCGATGGTAGCATTCACGCCACAGGCAGTTTAAAAACCAGCGAATATAGCGATGGAGAGATCTTTATTCAAGACCTTTCCATTGCTATTTCCAAGGCTTTGGCTAATGATTTTAAGTTAATAGGAATCGGTATCGGTTGTCCGAATGGAAATCACTATAAAGGAACAATGGAAAACGCGCCAAATCTAAATATGAAGGGCGTTGTCCCTTTCGTGAAACGGTTTGAAGACATTTTTTCCGTTCCGACTGTTTTGACGAACGACGCTAATGCCGCAGCTATCGGTGAGATGGTTTTTGGTGGAGCAAAAGGGTCGAAAGATTTTATCATGGTCACGCTTGGAACAGGTGTTGGAAGCGGATTTGTAGCCAACGGACAATTGATTTACGGACATGATAGCTTTGCAGGAGAAATCGGACATACGATAATTTTCCCCGATGGTCGTCCTTGCGGTTGCGGACGAAAAGGCTGTTTGGAGACCTATACGTCTGCTTCGGGAATTGCAAAAACATTTATTGAATTGACTGAGAAACACAACGGCAAAACACTCGAAAACATCACCAGTTACGATGTGCTTCTCGAAGCCGAAAATGAAAATCCGATAGCTATCGAAACATTTGATTATACGGCAAAAATTCTAGGCTTAGCCTTGTCGAATGCAGTTTGCATTACAAGTCCGTCGCATATCTTTTTATTCGGAGGTCCCGTCAAAGCCGGACGTTTTTTGCTTGATCCGCTACAAAAATATATGGAAGAGTATATGCTGTTTGTGTTTAAAAACAAAGTTAAATTGCAGATTTCCGAGTTGATGGATAAGAATGCGGCGATTTTAGGGTCTGCAGCGTTGGTCTGGGACTATTTGGATAGAAATAAAGGACAGAATAATTTGTAAATTCAAGATATGTTTTGTATTTTTGTGGAAAAAAGTATAAAAATTTTTTTTATTCAACTATTTTTTGTATTTTTGCAACGTAATTAATTTAAAAACATTTATCATGGCTTACAAAATCACTGAAGATTGCGCTGCTTGTGGCAGTTGCGTTGACGAATGTCCGGTTAGCGCTATTTCTGCCGGCGACATTTACAAGATTGATGCCGGCACTTGCACCGACTGTGGCGCTTGTGTAGACAGCTGTCCGGTTGAAGCAATCATTCCTGCATAAGGTTTAGCAGAAAGAAAAAGCCCGCAAATGCGGGCTTTTTCTTTTTAAAATCCTGATGATTTAAACTGCGATAAAAACCGCAAATCATTTTCCGAAAACAATCGCAAGTCTTTGACCGTATATTTCAAATTGGTAATTCGCTCAATGCCCAATCCGAAGGCAAATCCGGAATATACAGTGCTATCAATCCCGCAATTTTCCAACACATTCGGGTCAATCATACCACAGCCTAAAATCTCAACCCAGCCGGAATGCTTGCAAAATGTACACCCTTTTCCTCCGCACAAATTACACGAAATATCCATCTCTGCCGAGGGTTCGGTAAATGGAAAATACGACGGGCGCAAACGTATTTTGGTTTCTTCGCCAAACAGTTCTTTGGCAAAATACAACAAGGTTTCTCTCAAATCTGCAAACGAAACATTCTTGTCAATATACAACCCCTCCACTTGATGAAAAAAGCAGTGCGCGCGCGCAGAAATAGCTTCGTTGCGATATACACGTCCGGGGAAAACCGCACGAATAGGCGGTTTTTGCGTTTCCATCACCCGAACTTGCACAGACGATGTATGTGTGCGCAATGCAATGTCATTTTCACCATTTTTTTCGACAAAAAAGGTATCTTGCATATCGCGAGCAGGATGCTCGGGCGGAAAATTCAGTGCTGTAAAATTATGCCAATCGTCTTCTATTTCGGGACCTTCCGCAACTCCATAACCCATTCGTGAAAAAACCTCAAGAATTTCTTTCCGAACTAAAGCAATCGGATGTCGAGAGCCTAATACAAAATCATTCATAGGACGTGTTAAATCTGTGTTTTCTGAACTATCTTCTGTGATTTCGAGCAAATTTTTTATCTCGTCTATTTTGTCTTGAACAGCAGTTTTCAAGATATTCAACTTTTGTCCGATTTCTCGCTTTTCTTCGTTGGCAACGGTTTTGAAAGCTTCGAACAAATCGTTGAGTTCGCCTTTTTTACCGAGCATTTTCACACGAAACTGCTCCAATTCATCTAATGTGGAGGCTTGGAAGCGTTGCGATTCTTCTAACAGTTGGTCTATTTTTTGTTTCATTTTAATCTAAATTGAAAATGCTCTCGCTCGAAAAATAAGTGAACTTATTTTTCGAGCGCTTAATCGCATTTTTCTGAAATTAGTTGATAATTTTCATTGATTTTATTCGAATATCTTGCAACGGACGATCGCGTTGATCGGTCTGCACAAGGCTGATTTTTTCAACGATATCCAATCCCGAAATCACATGTCCGAAAACCGTGTAACCGCCGTCCAAATGCGGAGTTCCGCCAAGGGTTGTATACGCCTCCATTTGTTCAGGTGTGTATTTTACAGTACGATTAGCGTTGAAACGCTCCATTTGCGCTTCGGGAAAAACTTGCCCCTGCACAATATAAAATTGGCATCCCGACGAGCGTTTTTCAGGATTCACTTGATCGCCCTGACGCGCAGCAGCCAAAGCGCCTCGCGTATGTACAAATTCAGGTAGAATTTCGGCTTGCAGCGTGTATCCGACATCACCCATACCAAGCATTTCACCTTGTTTCGCATCACGCGAATTAGGGTCTCCTCCCTGAATCATAAACGAACGAATGCAACGATGAAACAAGGTGCCATCATAAAATTTTTCTGTTACTAATTTAATAAAATTGTCCCGATGAATAGGCGTTTCGTTGTAAAGTTCAATCACGATATCACCTTCGGTGGTAACAATTTTGATTTTAGCACGTTGACCTTCTTTAAATAAGGTTTCAAGGTCTGTAGCGTTTAAAGTACATGATGCAAGAAGCATGGTGGTTGCGAAAAATAGAGTTTTTTTCATATTGTATTGTTTTTTGGTTTTTATTTGTAGAGACGCACGGCCGTGCATCTCTACGTTATTTTGATAACCATTGCATAGGGTCAAGTTTTTGCAGGTCTCGCCAAATTTGGAAATTCAGAACTGTTTTATCATCGTGGGTATTGACAACACCTATCGATTGTTTGGTGGTTAATTTTTGTCCCGCTTTCACGCTCACGGATTTCAAGTTAGAATACACCGTTCGATAATTTCCGTGAACAACAATCACGCCTTTTGCATCGTTTGGCATTGAAAATACGCTGGTTACAACGCCTTCAAACACTGTGCGAACGACCTCGTTTCTGCCTGTGGAAATGTCGATACCATGATTTTCAATCTTTATACCTTTGATTACGGGATGGTCGTGTGTGCCGAAACGTCCTGTAATTGCGCCGCGTTCGGTTGGATGCGGCAATTTGCCACGATTACTCACAAAATTATCAGCCAACTTTTTTTCTTCTGGTGTGAGTTGTGTTACATCAGGTTTTGTCGTTGCTGGTTTTGCAGGAGTGGTTGTTCCTTTTTTTGCAGCTTCTTCGGCAGCTCTTTTCTTCGCTGCGGCTTGCTGGGCTGCAATTTCTTGTGCAATAATTTTTTGGATTTGGTCATTGAGTCTTTTGACTTCTGCTTGGCTTTTTCTGATTTCATCACGCAGTTGGCGTTCTCTTTTTTGCAAATCCGCAATCGTTCGATTTCTCTTGTTTTTTTCAGTGTCGAGGCTTCTTTTTTCTTGCTGTTCTTTGGATAATAATTGCGTTTTGGTCTCTTTTTCCTGTTCAAGTGCCGTTTTTAAACCTCTCAATTCGTCCTGCTTTTGACGAATGAGTTCAACCTGTTTTTTTCGATGAGCACTGTATTGTTGAAAATATTTTATTCGACGATACGCTTGATTAAAGTTTTCCGAAGCTACAATAAACATAAGCCTTTCCGAAGCATTCGTGTGGCGTTGTGTGGCCACAACGAGTTTAGCATATTCGTCTTTCAATCTTTTGATTTCTCTTTCAAGCGAGACGATTTGGTTTTCGTAGTTTCGAATGTCACTGTTTACAACCGAAATTTCAGAATTAATCACTTTGATGAGTTGATCGCGCTCATTGATTTGAGCATTCAAAATATTCAACTGATTAACATTTGTCGTTCTGTTTCTCGATGCTTCTTCCAGCAGTCTGCTGTTATTTTGAATTCGTGTTTCTAATCTTTTGGCTTGCTCTTGTAAATTTGCTTTGGAAGGCTGTCGTGCTGTTTGCTGCCTTTGCTGAGCATACAACAGACTTGTCAAACACCCAAAAAGCAGAAGAAATATCCAACGTTTTGTAAACTTTGTATAATGAAGAAAGCCATTCATAATTAATTTATTTTAGCTGATCTCGGAATGGAAAACGGCATATTTTGCGGCACGTTTAGTTGTATTTTTTGGTAATTCAAATTCAATTCCATCAACTCGGGGTCTGTCATTCGAACGGATAATTTTTGCGGGAATAAATTATCGTTAAAAATCGCATGACTATCATAATTGATATGAACAGCTCGATTCTGTCTATCTCGCATCGTCAGCGAAATAAACTTGTAATGTGCATTGTGTAAACTAAAATCGAACATCACCTCTTCAGTCACTCGATTGTCCGTAAACAAAAAGGTTCCTTCCGAAAACTCGTAAGAAAATCCACCATTAGGTTCGCCTAAAAAATAATTTCCAAGCAAAATATCTTGCAACATATCAAACGTAAAATCCACACCTGTCATTTCTTTGAAAAAACTGAAATCACGAATGATTGCGATTTGGCCGCCACGCACAGGATTGTCCAGGTCTCTGTGGTAGATAAAAACGGAATCAGGTGTAATTTTTAAACGAGCAGCGTCCATAAAAAACATAGTTATGTTTATCCAAATTTGTTCACCGTTTTTGATACGGATTTGTCCGCTGAAATTATTTTTATCACCATCGAAATTGATGCTCCCGCTAAGATTTGCAGAAAACCAATCAAAACTCGAACGGCGTTGAATGGAGTTCAAAATAATTTCGTTTGCCGTTCGGAATTCGGTTGTCGGCGGAATTGTCCCTGAGATATCGACTTGTGTTTGCACGTGTTTCGTAGATTTACAAGAGTGTAAAAACAGTACAAAAGCAATTGTAAAAAACAATATTTTTTTCATAATCGGATTAATTTTCAATGAGGGTTTCGGTTGTAATTTTTTCATTCAGAAATTCGGAAACATCCTTACTATCGAGAGCTTGCGCTTGTTTCCAAAAAACCAATGCGCGTTCTTTTTCATTATTTTTCCAAAGAATATCGCCGTAATGTTCAAGCAGCACGGCTTCTTGATCTCCGCCATATTGCAAAGCCATTTCTATAATTGCTTTTGCTTCAGCGTATTTCCCGCGTTGATAAAGCACCCAAGCAAACGTATCTAAAAATGTTGGACTTGTCGGTTCCATCTGACACGCCAAACGCGCCATCTCTTCCGCTTCGTTCAAATGTTCTTTTCGCAAGGAAAGGTAGTAAGCAAAATTATTCAGTACGATCACATTCTGTGGATTTAGTTCCAAAGCTTTTCGGTAACTTCGATCGGATTTTGCATGATTTTCCAAACGATGGTAAATATCGCCCAAATCGCCATATATTTGACTTGCAAAATTCGGGTTCGATTGTGCTAACTGCGCCGCTTGCTCAAGATATTGCATCGCCATCAAATACTCTGCTTTAAGATTATAAGCCGTTCCAAGCATATAATACACCAGCGGTTGCTCGGGAAAACGCTCCAAGGCTTCCTGCGCATCATTCAGCAATGCGGTAGTATCTAATAGAAACAAATTGCTGAGCAACAAGGCTTCCCAAATAAAATATTGTGAAGCGTCGATGGCTATTACTTTTCGATAGGTTTCAGCAGCTTCCGAATAACGTCCGTCGCGTTGCAAAAACTCGGCATATAAAGCCAGCACTTTTGGATCCTCGGGATGTGCAGAAAGCATAGCATCAAGCAGTTTAAACGCCTTGTCTTTTTGCTCGTAATACGGCAAAGTCAAGGCAATTTTGAGATCAACATTGTTCAATCTCGGGTTTTTAAACGCCAAAATCATATATTCAAATAGTTTTGTCGTATCATTTATTTTTGCATAATAATCTATCAACGACAGTTGAGTGTAGGGATTTACGGGGTCTAAGGAAAGAGCTTTTTGATAATTGTTAAGCGCCTCATTGTATTTTTTAGCTCGCATATCAAGCTCGGCTAAAAATACCCAATATTTGGGTTCGTTTGGAAATTTTTGAATGAGCCTTTGCAGTTCGTTACGAATCTCTGCTTCTCTGCCAAGTACTTCATAAATCCTTATTTTTTGCATGGAAAGTTCGTCTGAAATACCGCGTCGTTTTTCGATAGATTCGTAAACTCGAATAGCATCCATCGGTTTTCGAAGAGCGAGGTAGACATTAGCCATTTCAAGC
>JAIRRI010000121.1 GCA_031256055.1 Bacteroidales bacterium | reverse complement strand
CTAAAAATTGGACAGATTTGACACGGAATTTGAACAAACAAAACATCGAACTGAAATTCAAAACCAAAGGCAGTACAGAGCAAATCGAAGGTGTTATCTTTTCCAAAGACGACTGTGCTTTCAGCGGATCTAAAATTGACAAAAAATTCAGTTATGGGAATCTTAACAAATATTTTGACGAAATCGAAAAGTCGATGTCTCAAAATAATGACTTTTTGTCGAAAGAAAATGTTTGCAACATTCTGAGCAATCTTTTTTCTTTTGTTGATTTTGGGGAGTTTTCATTTTCCGGTGGTGGTTATCTATCGGAACGACAGAATGAGCCTATTGACAACGAAGACGAGAAAAAACGTAAGAAAAAGAAGAAACGCCCAAAAGTGTATCGCAGTCTTTAATCAACACACAAAACAAATGAAAAAACATCAACATTTTCCATTGGAAAATATGCCATCGCTCATCAAAAATTTTGCAAAAGACATTGCCGATGTTTATGGCGTTCCGATTGAATATCCGACAATGTGTATCATCAGTGCATTTGGCACGGCACTCGGAAACAAGGTAAGACTGAAAACCGAGAAATACATCAACTATCCGCAACTTTGGATTATGATTGTAGGACCGAGCGGAGTTGGAAAATCCGAGCCGCTCAAAATCGCCTACGAGCCGATTTGGGACTTTGAAAAGAAAGAAAGCGACCTTTTCAAAAAGCGGTTGAACGACTGGGAGTCCGCTTGTATAGAAGCCAAGAGTAGCGGATTAGCACAGCCCGAAAAACCCAAGCAAAAGCGGATTCTATGCAACGATACAACGCCGGAAGTCCTGTTTTCTTTGCTTGCTGAAAACAGAACGCTGACTATTTGCCGAGATGAACTGGAGGGGCATTTTCAAGACATTGGACGCTACAATAAAAGTGGCGAAGTTGCTCATCATCTCAGTTGTTTTAACAATGTCAGTTTCTCGATAGATCGAAAAAGTGAAGAAAACTCAACGATGATTTCCAAGCCTATTTTGTCGATAATTGGGACGATTCAGCCAAAGGTGTTACAGAAAGTCGCAAGTCAGAACTCTATGCGAGAAAACGGCTACCTGCAACGCTGCTTGTTTGTCTATCCGGGAAATGTTCTGCGACCTTACCATAATGAAAATTCACTGAATCCGGACTATGTATTGGCATACCAAAAAATGATTGATTATTTTTTTGTTTTCCCTGAAAACACAGATTTTTCGCTGAGTTCCGAAGCAAAAGAAATGTTTGTTTCTTTTGCCAACGAAATCAGCGAAGCCGTAAATTCAACGGACGACGAGTATTTGAGAAGTTTGTATTCCAAAATGGAAATCCACGCCTTGCGACTGGCACTCATTCTCGCTGTTATTGACGACAAGATGGATTTGGTTAGCGAAGTGGCGATGAGATATGCCATTGATTTATGCCGGTATTTCATTGCCACAGGCGAAAAAATTCATCAACCGCAGGAAAAAAACTGGACAAACAATGAAATCTACTGCCTTGTTGACGAGGAAATCGGCATAAAGAACGTGTCGAAATTCGCCGAGAGTGTCGGAGTAAAACGGCAAAACGTAGAGAAGGCACTCAAAAATTCCAAAGTAGAAAGAGTGTTGGCAACCGACGACAACGCTGTTTTCCGAGCTTTCATTAAAAGATTTGACAGACAACACGCAAATATTCAACTTTCCCGACTTCAAGACGCAGAAGGCACAGACTGCATTAAAGCACACTGCAATTCTGAAAACCATTGCGACAGTAACAATACATAAGAAACCCAATGCAGTCTCTATTTTCAAACAAACACTATCAAAAAAGTGTCAGACTGCATTCAAAATCTCAGCAAGCATTTGTAAAATAAGGCGATCTTACAAATGCAGTCTGCAGTCATGCAGTCTGTGCTATCGGTTAGCCCACCCACGAAGCCGACCCTTCATTTTTTGGGACTTTGAAAAAAAAGAAACGGATTTTGACATTGCCGATTTGCTATAATTTTTCATTTTCGAGCAGTCAAAAAGGAAGAAAACAACCGATAAAAACCGACGACCAAGCAAAAAGTTATCAACAATTCGATAAACATCGAAAAAAACGGTTTTGTGTGTAGGTTGTGTGTAGAAAAGAAAAAAGCACTTTTGAATTTCTTCGTAAGTGCTTGATTTTCTTGCTCCCCCTGCTGGACTTGAACCAGCGACCCTCTGATTAACAGTCAGATGCTCTAACCAACTGAGCTAAGGAGGAAGACTTCCTTGAAAAAGGAGTGCAAAGTTACGATTTTTTTTTGAATTGACCAAATATTTTCTGTTTTTTTTATTTTTTTACAAATAATTGTCGAACATACAATTTTTTTTTGTATATTTGCAGGTTAATTTGTGGGGGCGAAAAAATTTTCGCCCCTGCGAGAACGAAAAAATAAAAATACACACAATATCATGAAAATCTACCAAACAAACGAAATCAGGAACATTGCCCTGATTGGCGGTGCAAAGTCGGGAAAAACCACATTGGCCGAAGCAATGGCATTCGAAGGCGGGGTCGTTAGTCGTCGAGGAACTATCGACGACAAAAACACAATCTCTGATTATCGCGAAATCGAATTAGATCGCAAAAATTCTGTTGTTGCATCTATGCTTTACGCAGAATCAAACGGCAAAAAAATAAATATTATTGATTGTCCGGGTATGGCGGATTATGCAGGCGAAATGGTTTCTGCTCTGAGTGTAGTTGAAGCCGCTGCGATGATCGTAAATGCACAAAACGGCGCGGAAGCGGGAACAGATTTGTCTTGGAGATATACTAAAAAAGGTAATGTTCCGTTGATGTTCGTGATTAACCAACTTGACGGCGAAAAAGCCAATTTCGAGGAAACTTTAAAACAATTGCAAGAAAGTTACAGCGAAAGTATAACCGTATGTCAATACCCTATTGCCGTTGGTGCAGGCTTTGATGCAGTGGTTGACTTGATTTTGAATAAAATGCTCAAATTCCCCAAAGGCGGTGGAAAATTTGAAATTGTAGATATTCCTGAAGCAGAAAAAGAACGTGCAGACAAATATCGCAAACATTTGGTCGAAGCTTCTGCCGCAGGCGCCGACGATTTGATGGAAAAATATTTCGAAACCGAAGATTTGACTATCGACGAAATGCGTCGTGGTATCAAACTTTGTATGGCTTCACGCGGTATGTTTCCTGTAATGTGCTGTGCATCGAAAGAAGCACAAGGCGTGGCTCGTTTGCTCGAATTTATAGGCAATAATGTGGTTTCTCCTGACGAAGGAAAAGGTCGCAACACTACGGATGGCAAGCATATCAACGTTAAGGCTTCCGATCCGTTTTCGGCGTTTATTTTCAAAACATCGTACGAACAGCATTTGGGAGAAATGTCGTATCTGAAAGTGATTACGGGCGAAATGACCGAAGGTATGGATGTTGTAAACTCCGTAAACAGCAGTAAAGAACGGATTTCACAAATGTTTGCTGTTGCTGGAAAAAACCGTGTGAAAATCGAAAAAGCTGTTGCTGGTGACGTCATTGCAACCATCAAATTGAAAGATGTGAAAACTAATCAAACGCTCACATCTCCGAAAAATACAGATGTTGTTTTTGAAAAAATCGTTTTCCCTGATCCTATTTTCACAACAGCAATCAAAGCCACAAATTCGTCGGACGATGAAAAACTTGGTGTGCTTTTGAATGCGATGAGTGCTGCTGACCCAACGCTTTTGGTAGGCTATTCTCGTGAACTAAAACAGCTGATTTTACAGGGTATGGGCGAGTTTCACATCAATACGGTAAAATGGTATTTGAATAATCTACACAAATTGCAAGTAGATTTGTTTGCACCAAAAATTCCATATCGCGAAACCATCACGAAAAGTGTGGAAGACATGTATCGCCACAAAAAACAATCGGGCGGCGCAGGTCAATTTGGTGAAGTTCACATGTTGATTGAACCTTATTATGAAGGAATGGCACCTCAAACCAAATATCCGATTCGCGGCACGGAAACACACGAAATGCCCTGGGGTGGGAAATTGATTTTCAACAATTGTATTGTGGGAGGCGCAATTGACGCGCGTTTCCATCCTGCAATCTTAAAAGGAATCATGGAAAAAATGGAAGAAGGTCCATTAACGGGTTCTTATGCACGCGATATCGTTGTGAGTATTTACGACGGAAAAATGCACGATGTTGACTCGAATGAAATGGCGTTCAAACTTGCCGGACGTAACGCATTCCGTCAAGGTTTCAAAAACGCAGGCCCGAAAATTTTGGAGCCGATTTATGATGTTGAAGTGATGGTTCCTGCCGACAGAATGGGCGATGTGATGACCGATTTGCAAGGTCGTCGCGCTGTCGTGATGGGCATGGATAGCGAAGGAAGCTTCCAAATCATCAAAGCGAAAGTGCCTTTGGCAGAGATGAACCGTTATTCAACATCGTTGAGTTCGATCACATCCGGACGTGGCTCCTATTCGATGAAATTCGCCGAATATGCGCAAGTTCCGGCAGATGTTCAAACTGCATTGCTGAAAGCCTACGAGGCAGAACAAAAAGACGACGAATAGTCATTGTACGGGGCGTATCGTATACGCCCCTTTTTTATGGAAGTTTCTATGGAGCGTATGTTATACACCTCTACCATTCATGCAAATAAAAACCAAACAACCTATTTTCCTAATCTCCACGATTGTTGCCATTGCATGTTTTCGAATTCTGCTGGCATTTCAGGGGTTTGATCTTGCTGAAGAAGGTTTAGCATTGACTTTTTATCAACAAATTTTCAACGATCCGCAATCGGTTGAATACAGTTTTTTGTATTGGCTTTCGGGCATTGTTGGCGGAATTTGGTTGAAACTATTTCCAAATGCAGGACTTTTTTCGTTCCGAATATTAGCCATTTTAGTGCAAATATCAAGTTTGATTTTGATGATTGCTATCTTCCGAAAAAGGCTTCCTGATTGGATTTTAGCGGTATCGTGTATGGTTCTGACGTTGATATTCGATTTCGGAGTGATTGCGTTTGAACATCATCAACTCACTCTTGTTTTGGGTTTGGCAGCGTTTTATTTTTTGATTAAAGGCATTGAGCGAAATCAACGATGGGCGCTGTTTTTCAGCGGTTTTTTATTGGCTGTAAATGTTTTTTCACGATTGCCAAATCTCACGCTTTGGGTGTGGATACTACTTATTCCGCTGTTTTCAATGGATCGAAAAAAAACTTGGCAGCAAATCGGATGGATCTGTATGGGGCTTGTAATCGGCGTTTTAGCGGTTTTCTTAACGATGTTGGCATTAGGACATATTGATTTTTTCATAAACAGCATTTTTATGACGCTCGAAATCGCTGACCATCCTGAAAATCCGCATAGTTTCGTACAGTTGAGTCACGTATTTATTCGAAATTACGAATCCATCGGACTATTTGGTGTCATCTTGATTGGGCTTGGTGGAGTGATGTTTCTGCTCCTGCGATACTTTGATAACCGAAAATGGATAAAATTTTTAATTAGTTTCACTTTTTTCGCCATTTTTTGGCTTTGGATGAACGGAAAGCCTTACGTGTTTTGGCTTTACGCAGTGTGCTTTTTAGCGCAAGCGTTGTTATTTTGGAAAACAGACGATAAAAATTTACGTCGATTAATTTTAGGTTCAATCCTAATGATGGTTCTTTTGCCCCTCGGAAGCGATTGGGGCGTTGGGGACATGGGACTTTACAGCATTTGGCTCGCCATCCCACTCACGCTTTGGTGGGGATTTTCATACATTGTACCTCCGCCAATTTTCAACCAAACCAAACATTGGCTTTTTGTGTCGATATGGTCTGTATTCTGCGTTCTGCAACTAATCGATATCGTTAATCAGGCGTATTTTGACAAAGAGTCTCGTTTCCACAAACGTTACACCATTCAACACCCCATTGCGAACTATGTTTTCACCACCGAATTTCGTGCAGCCTTAACGAACCAACTTATTTCTGCGCTAAATGGTCACATTTCGCCGAACGATTTTGTTTTAACCTTCGAGGATATTCCGATGGTTCATGCCATCACACAAAGCAGACCTTTTCTCCATTCACCTTTACCCGCTCATGATAGCGCTACATTTGCCAAACAACTTGCGCGAGCAGAGCAAACGCGTTCATTACCAATTGTTGTGCAACAGCACGACATTTATACTTACAATCCGGGACGAGTTGCAGCGTTTAACGCATTTCTCGAGAAATACGATTATAAAACGGTTTGGACGAATGGGTATTTTTCGATTTTGATTGTCGAATAATTCAGTCGCTTTTTCCATTGCTGTGATACAATATTAAATCTATCTTTTTCCCAGGTCGTGGGATTATTGATAATATAATGAGCAATGTTTTCGTATGAATGCTCATTGCGAATGATATGTTCAAAGTAATTCCGTTGCCATGCAAATTCTGTAAATCCAGATCGCCGAACATGTTTTGAAACGGCTGATTTGTACGATCCAACAATCGTTGCCAATGTGGGGGCGGGGCATGCCCCGCCCCTACGATTACCCAAATCACATTGTAGGGGCGACGCATGCGTCGCCCCTACACGAACATTTGCGACAGAATTTGTTATTTCAATAATTCCGTGTACATGATTTGGCATTATCACAAATTCACGCAGTTGGATATTATGAACGTGATTTCTTATCTCATTCCACAAAACACTGGCAATTTCACCAATTGCAGACAAAACCATTTTCCCATTTTCAATGTTTCC
>JAIRRI010000078.1 GCA_031256055.1 Bacteroidales bacterium | reverse complement strand
CTAATTTTACGGGAAGCGTTATGAATCAGGGTACACTCGCCTATTATTGGTCGCAAACAGCACCCAACAACAATCAAGGAACTGTTTTGTGGCTTGCCCCGCCAAGTTCCGTCAATCCTCAATTCAACCTACAAAGAAATAGCGGTGCAACACTCCGTTGTGTTCAAGACCTTCAGATTTTTTAACTGACAAATATTTACAAATAATGAGAAAAATCACATTGTATATAGTAGCCATAATCACAGTTTTTACAACTGTATTTACTGCATGTAAAAAAGACGAAGCCGTAACCGGCGTAACGTTGAATAAAAATACATTAACATTAACAGTTGGTCAAGACGAAACACTTGTTGCCTCTGTGCTTCCCGGCAATGCAGCCAATAAAAGCGCTACCTGGTCGAGCGATGATCCTTCTGTTGCCACCGTGTATTTTGGTGTAGTATCTGCCAAAAGCGAAGGTACGGCAATTATTACCGTTACCACAACAGATGGAGGGAAAACCGATAGGTGTACTGTAACTGTGCAAGCGACGTCTGTCCCCGTAACCGGCATAACATTGAATCATGCGTTCTATTCCTTAGAAGTGGGCGATAATCTGACATTGACGGCAAACGTTCTCCCTGAAAGCGCAAGCAACAGGGCCGTAACATGGAGCAGTAGTGATCAATCAGCCGTGGTGAACAACAATGGTAGAGTAACCGCGGTTTCCCCTGGAACGGCTATCATTACTGCCACAACAGTAGACGGTAATAAACAGGTAAATTGTACGCTGACCATAAGTCCGGTACCAACCCCAGCTACTACCTGTGGACCTGTTCCGGAAGGAATAGGGTATGAAACTCTTGATGACATAGGTATGGTAACATTTTTGTCGAACACAACCTGGATTGTCGGGAATCGAGAATGGTCGGATGTGGTAAAAGCATCAAATTGTAGTAACAGAACAAGTTATATCGGTAGCAATCAAGGAAACACGGTTTCTTTTATCAATTGTCGTTCCAATCCAGGCTATGGCGATTTGTTTTCATGGTGTGCTGTTATACTCAATCGTAAGAAACTTTGTCCCGATGGCTGGCGTTTGCCTGTTGCTGATGATTTTGTGGTATTAGACATCGCCTTGGGAGGAGATGGGGAAACTCGACCGAGATACGGAGTTGATATTGACGCGTCTATTCTAGATAGATATGCCAGTGAATGGGGAGCTGTTTACTCCGGAAATTCTAACGGATCGGGTCTATTGGGTGGTCAACTTGATGAGGTGTACTATTGGCAACAAACAGAGAAAGCAGCACATTTGGCAGGTTACAGCGGTCTGGGAAGAGCCGGTGAATTGACAAGCGGCTATACTTCGGAAGGCAAGGTTTCTATCCACGGTGCTGCCACAACTGCTATGGGAATGCCGATTCGCTGCATCCGACAAGCTTTGAAAAAATAAAATTATTAAAACTATAAGATATGAAAAAAATCCTAATTTTATTGTCTATTGCTTTTTCCTTCGCTTGCAATAACAAAGAAAAAACTCCCAATGATCCTCCGGCACAGGCAACCATTGCCGGAGCCGATGTCAATGTTTGTCCGGACGTAACTGTAACCTTGACTGCTACTGCTAAACACGCGACTTCTTTCGAATGGAGAAAAGATGGTATAGTCGTTGAAGGCGAAACAAACTCTACGTTTGTTGTAAGTGAAACCGGAGAATATAGGGTATCCGGTATTAACGAATATGGACAAGGCTCTCTTAGTGTTGTAAAAAACATAACGATTGTTTCTTGCCTTACAATACCTTTGCAAGCGACTATCAGCGGCAATAATGCCAACGTTTGTCCAGAACATAGCATAACACTAACTGCCACCGCACAAGGTGCAACTTCATTTCAATGGAAAAAAGATGGCGTTATTTTACCGAAAGATACAACGTCGACACTTGTTGTGTTTGAAGCCGGTGTTTACACGGTTGCCGGTGTGAATACGTTGGGTATGGGCGAGTTTAGCGAAAGTAAAACCGTGACCATTTCGGAGTGTATACCGTTTATTGATTTGTTACTTGGTATTTGGGATGCTGTAGGATTTGTGATGTTTGAAAACGAAGTGTTTAGTAACAATCACAATCTGTTCATTGAAAAAATAAATAATACAACGATTAAAATTAATAACTTCGATGGTTCCGGAGTAAACAACGTAGTTATTGCTACAGTAGACAACATCGCAAGAACAATTCATATTCCTCTTCAGCGTAGTTACACAGATTTTTCCTGGCCCGGAGATGAGACCTACTATTCTCTTGCTGCTCATCCGTTTCCTTGTCAGAATGCAGGGGATATAGGAACGCTTGAAGTTGAAGGGGTTGCTTCCAATTTGTCAATAACATTTCCACATAGATATATTGCCGGTGTTAGCGGAAGTGGCCCATATAATGTTACATATCATATGCTGACGTACATAGGCACGAATTGTATGGGCGTAGGTGCTTGGGCTGCCGAAACGGTTTGGACAAAAAGAAAATAAATAAAAACGTATAACCACAAGATAAAAACAAAATAATATGAAAAACTTTTTTAGCTACGCTCTGATTGTAATAATAACGCTATCGTTCGTTTTCATAGCCTGTAAAAAAAACGAAGAAAAAAATGTTCTCGTTACTGATGTCATGATGAGTCGACCCTCTGTCACACTAACAGCTGGCGACACAGCACATTTAGCCGTAACCGTATTGCCCACAAACGCAACCAACAAAGCGGTGAATTGGACAAGCAGCGACGACATTGTTGCAACAGTAGACAATAACGGTATCGTAACCACTCATATCAAAGGTACGGCAACTATTATCGCTACCACACTGGATGGCAGCAATCAAAGTGCTGCTTGTGTTTTGACGGTAAATCCGGCACCCGAACCTCCTGTTGCTGCAACCGGCATAAGTTTGAATTTTAACTATGGCGAGGTTGGTATCGGAAGACATGCCATTTTAACAGCAACCGTACATCCTGCAAATGCTACTAACAAAAAGGTACAGTGGAGAACGACTGATGTCAGTATAGTAGCTTTACACCAACAAGAAGAGGGTGTTGTACTCGGAAGAGCTTTTGGTGAAGCCTATATTATTGTTACAACAGTGGACGGTGGATTTTCCGACTCGTGCCTTGTTAAAGTGGTACCCATTTTTTTGGAACAACTAGGCATTCGTTCAACTATTACACTTAGTTTCGGCGACACAACAAGGCTAGATTTAACGTTTGTCCCTAACGATGCCAGCAACAAGGCTGTAACTTGGCATAGCACAGATCCGTCTATTGTGACGGTAAATGCTGAAACCGGACGAGTTTTAGCCGGCTCGACAGAAGGCACGGCTTACATTGTTGCGACTTCTTTAGAAAATTCCGCATTAACGGCTTCTTGTTTAGTAACAGTACTTCCGGAACACAGATGTGTTAATAATACACCCGGTTTTGGAACAAGTCTCGGAACTGTTACGCGTAGAACTGCTCAAGAGTGGACTGTAGGTAACCAAGTATGGTCTGATGTGCTTTTCGCTGAAAACTGCCAAAAAACGTCGTTCAGCGGTGGCGGAGATGGCAAATACAATGCGGATTGTCGTTCGAATATAACCGTTCCGGATTCAACGGTAGCAGAAGGCGACTTGTTCACATGGTGCGCTGTTTTTCGTTTTAAAAATGATCTTTGTCCTGCGCCTTGGCGTGCTCCTACTTGGGAGGATTTTCATAATTTGGATATCGCATTGGGCGGAACAGGTTGGACACAATATAATCAACAACAACGCATCATCGAACAATACCTTAACCCTGAAGTTTGGGGAGGCTCTCCATACTCCGGTTATTGCGATTGGGATGGTATGCTGCAATACCAAGGTTCGATTTCTTACTGGTGGTCGCAATCTGAAACGACCAGTCCAGCGAATGCTTCCAGTTTGGCAATATACTATACAGGCGGTATTCACCCTGTAAACCCTTGGACCAAATATTTCGGATTACCGGTTCGTTGCGTTAAAGATTTATAATAAACAAAGGCAAAAAAAATTCCACCCCAACAAAAAACAAAACAAAATGAAAAAAACAAAATCATTTACAAAAACGTTTATCACGATAGTGATGACGATTTTCATGACTTTCGTGATGAATACAGAAGCAAAGGCACAAGACCCGATTTCTAGCGTACCCATGAGCACGATTTCCGGTGGAACGCCAACAGGCTCTTCCGTTTCTGTGGCTTGGCTTCCTGCAAACCCATTTGTATTTTCGCCTTTCCGAACTGCGGCATTAGGTACTGAAACTTTAGATTCTGCTTACCTGTTGGTATGGTCAATTGATTCAACAAACGTTGAAAGCTTTGACCCTACAAACCTTCAAGGTTCTTGGTCTTGCACAGGAAGTAACGCAAGCAGGTATTGTTCGCAAAACAATGTATTCTACAGAACAATACGAGCGGCAAACATTACAATGGCGGCACCTAATTTTTCAACAAACACTGGCGTTACTGCCGGAACAGAATATTTCCTTAAAACGTTTGCATTTCTTCATAACAGATCTGTTTTTGGGGCCACACCACCAAACCTTGGAGAAAGCGGAGGAGTATACCACTTCTCACAAGCAAGCAATGTGTTGAAACAAAAAAGTCTTGCTCCGCCGGCTTTAACATCTGTTACACCAACAGGGCTCATACCAATGGAAGCAGGAAACAAAATTATTTATCAATTTGATCAATCGGTATATGTTGGAAATAACCCGGTGACAATGATTGCGCTTGATGAAAATGATGCTGAAACAGCAGTAACGATTAACACTACAACCAATCCTATTCCATATCAAACAGCATCCAACGGAACTGTTGAAGTCATCTACAACGAAAATTTGATATCGGGAACCAAATATGTAGTTAAATGGGGAGCATCGGCAATTACAAATTTAGGACTAACAGGTGTTAGTGCAGACTTTGAAAGAACATTCACTGCTGACACACCCATGCCGATTACAATTGCAAGTGTACCTATGAGCACAATTTCTAGAGGAACCGTAACTGAAACGGCCATTGCCATGACTTGGTTACCGGCAAATCCGTTTGATTTTGCGCCATTTTGTAATGTACAGCTAGGAACACAAGGCTTAGATTCAGCATATCTTTTGGTATGGACGACCGATTCAACAAAACTGACAAACTTCGATCCTGCTAATCTTCAGGGTTCTTGGTCTTGCACAGGAAGTAATCTTGCTAGATATTGCTCTCAAGACAATGTTTACTACCGAACAATACGTGCAGCGAATATTACTGCAGCAGCTCCTAATTTCACAACGAATGGAGGTGTAACAGCAAACACAGAATATCACTTAAAAACGTTTGCCTTTATTCATAATCGATCTGTTTTTGGTAATACACCACCAAATCTGAATGAATCTGGAGGCATATATCATTTCTCACAAGCAAGCAATGTAATCACACAAAAAACGCTTGCACCACCGGCTGCACCGGCTTTGATTTCTGTTACACCAAACCAGTTGCTACCAATGGAAGCCAACAACAAAATAACGTATCAGTTCGATATGGATGTACAATATTACGCTGCACTGAATGTTGCAATGATCGCATTGAATGCAGCAGATATTGAAACTACAGACTCTATTAAACTCACTATTCCAAATGCAAATGACAGAACGGATTATTCTATAATAGAAATAACCTATATAGAGGATTTAACTCCGGGAACGAAGTATATAGTGAAATGGAATAACGAAGTAAGAAATTTCAGTAGCACAACTTTAACAGCTAATGGAGTTGATTTGGAAAAAACATTTACAGTTGCTTTGCCTCCACCTCCTGCAATAGAAAGTGTACCTATGAGTACGATTGCAGTGGGAACGGTAACAGAAACTTCAATTTCTGTGGCTTGGCTGCCGGCCAATCCATTTGATTTTGCACCGTTCCGTGATGTGGCATTGGGAACCCAAGGCCTAGATTCAGCTTACCTTTTGGTGTGGACGACAGATGCAACAAAATTAACAAATTTCGATCCTTCCAACCTTCAAGGCACTTGGACTTGCACAGGGAGTAATCTGGCTAGAGTTTGCTCTCAAGATAGTGTCTATTACCGAACCATACGTGCTCCACTCATTACAACTGCAGCTCCAAATTTTTGGACAAATGGAGGCGTAACAGCAAACACGGAATATCATCTTAAAGCATTTGCCTTTCTTCATAACCAAGTTGTTTTTTCTAATACACCACCAAACCTTGGCCAGCCTGGAGGAATATATCACTTTTCACAGTCGAGCAACGTGATTACACAAAAAACACTTGTTCCGCCGGCTGCACCGGTATTACTATCGGTTACACCAGACCCAACCCAACGCCTTCCTATTGTAGCTGACAACATGATCAGCTACAAATTTGATATGGACGTATTTTATGGATCTGGAGAAATCATTGCTACAATGATTGCATTGGACGGAGATGGAGTCCAAACTTTGGACACCATCAAAATCAGTTGGCCAAACACGCACCTTAGAGAGGATAAATCCATCATCGAAATAACCTACAATGAGGATCTAACTCCGGGCACGCAATACAAAATTGCATGGAACGGTCAATGGATACGAAATGAAGCAGCACAAACACAGGTTATGGATGATTTTTTCCATATCTTCACTGCAGAAAGCAACAATCCTCTTACAGAAAACAGCATCCTCACATTTACTGTAAATGGTGTCAATGCGACGATCGATGAAGAAGCTCTCACAATTGTGGCAGAAATTCCCGGTACAAAAGTATTCGGCACAATGAGATTGACAGAAGTGGAAGTTATTTTCACCATCAGTGAAGGTGCTACGGCAACAGTCGAAGAAATCATTGTTGAAGAAATACACACGATGAATTTCACAGATCCGGTAAATTACGTTGTAACTTCAGAAGCAGGCGAATCGAAAACTTATGTCGTAACCATTACGGAAGAAGAAGAAGTATCAATTAAAGATCGCGAAATCATTAGCTTTGAAATATATCCGAATCCTGTTTATAGTGAGCTCTACATTAAAGCCGAAAATTTGAAACAAATTGAGGTTATTGATATGTTTGGGCGTATTGTTATTAGGGAACAAAACAACACCGAACGTATTGATGTATCAAGTCTAAGAAAAGGAGTATATTTTGTCCGCTTGACAACGACCAACAATCGTATGGTGATAGAGAAATTTGTTAAAAAATAAACGAATTGAAAACTGTATAAAAAAGGGTCGAAATTTCGACCCTTTTTTATAATTTGACGTGAAAATGCTCTGAATTTTTGTAACTTCCATTTCAATTCCTACAACAACTTCCTCACAATATCATCCGTAGAAATACCTTCGGCTTCGGCTTTGTAGTTTTTGACCAAACGATGTCTTAAAACTTGCAAAGCAACAGCGTGAACATCTTCGATGTCTGGAGAAAATTTACCGTTTAATGCAGCATGGCATTTTGCACCGATAATCAGATTTTGCGAGGCTCTCGGACCTGCGCCCCAAAGTAAATATTGCGTCGCAACAGGTTTTGCCTGTGGCATATTCGGTCGCGAACCGGACACAATTTTTACAGCTTCCTGTAACACATTGTCGGGAACAGGCAAGGCTCTCACCAACGATTGAAACATCTCTATTTCCGAGGCATTCAGAATGTTCGAAAGGGCGTGAGATTGGTCGTTGGTGGTTTGTTTAACGATATTTAATTCTTGTTCAAATGTCGGATAATCCAACATGATGTTAAACATAAATCGGTCTAATTGCGCTTCAGGTAAGGGATAGGTACCTTCCTGTTCGATCGGATTTTGCGTAGCTAGCACAAAAAACGGATTGGGTAATTTGTATGTTTGTCCGGCAACCGTAACGGCTTTTTCCTGCATGGCTTCCAACAACGCAGCCTGTGTCTTTGGTGGTGTTCTGTTGATTTCATCGGCTAAAATAATGTTAGCAAAAACAGGTCCTTTGATAAATCTGAAACTTCTATCCTGTCCTAAAATTTCCGAACCTAAAATATCCGAAGGCATCAAATCCGGTGTAAACTGAATGCGACTGTATTGCAAGTCTAACGCCTGCGACAGCGTATTTATCAACAATGTTTTTGCCAACCCCGGAACACCAATCAAAAGCGCATGTCCACGACTGAAAACCGTGATCAAAAGGTCCTTCACAACTTGATCTTGACCAACGATGACTTTTCCGATTTCACTGCAGAGTTGATTGTATTTTTGGTTTAATTCGTGTATTTGTTCGGGTGTGTGCATTTTGAGTTAAGAGTTAAAAGTTAAGAGTTAGAACACTATGAATGCGATTTGGCAAAGCAACTCTTAGTTCTTAACTCTTAGTTCTTAGTTAATTATTGTGCCCAGTTATATTCAAATGTGTCGCTACATGCTCTGGCCCTGTCATTCAATCGAACGTAAAGTGTTCTCAATTTTTGATTGAGCCATTCTGACATTCTGGCTTGCCTGGCTTGCGATAAAGCCATGTTGTGAATTTTATCGTAGTCTTGTTCCAAGTTTGCACGATGCGGGGCAATTCGCCTGTTTAACATGAGTAGACGAAATGCTTGTTCATTATCTTCCGTCAGAAAAGGTGCTGCATTTGAAATCTGACCTTCTTCGAATTTATCAATGATGAAAAAAATACTTGGATCCATTTCTTCTGCCATTACACGTGAATTTCCATACGGGCCGGTGTATAAACCACCGACTTTTCCGCTCGGATCATCCGAAAAACGTTCGGCAGCTTCTTGAAAGGTATAAACCGAATCTCGAATCAGTCCGGCAATACTATCCAAAAATTTATGAGCACGATCCAAATCTTCAATATCGGGTTTGGGCTGAAGCAGCAAATGACGCACGTTTACAATTTCGCCCTGACGTTCGATCAGTTGCAAAATATGAAAACCCGCTTTAGTTTCTATAACCGGTGAAATCTCTCCATCTTTGAGAGAAAACGCAGCCGATTCAAATTCGGCATACATCTCTCCACGTCCGAAGAAACCCAATTCTCCACCTCTTCTACTCGAAGCGGGGCATTCGGAAAACAGGGTTGCAAGCGTAGAAAACCGCTCTCCTCTCAAAATTCGATTGCGATATTCATTGAGTCGACGTCTGACTTCATCTCTTTGTTCTTTGCTGATGGCCGGTTTTTTCACAATTTGATAAATCTCGAATTCCGTTGGGATAAGCGGGATGCTGTCCGGATTAAGTTGATTGAAAAATTTCCGAACTTCGCTCGGTGTAACTCGAACATCTTCGGTTATTCTTCGCTCCATTTGCCCGGAAATCATTTGTGTGTGAATCATCTCGCGAAATTCTTCTTTTATGGCAACAATCGGCTTGTTGTAAAACTCTTCCAGTTTTTCTCTTGAACCGATTTGTTGAATAAAAAAACGAATACGTCGATCGAGTTCGGCCTCCACTTCCGAGTCGGGAATGATGATACTGTCTAAATCGGCCTGATGTTCAAAAAGCCGATTGATCATCATTCGTTCTAAAATTCGACAATACGTAGACTCATCAACAGGTTCACCTTGCATTCTCATATTGCTGATTTGTGCTTCAATGTCAGAATGCTTAACAATTCTGTTTCCTACAACAGCAACGACTTGGTCAATCATTATTCTGTTTTGAGCATAAGCTGTTGAGCACAAAAGCAAGCCTATCAAAACTAATTTTATTTTCATACATTAGTAAATTTCAAACCATTTTTTTTCACGTCCTTCCGACACCACTTCGTTTCGCAAACTCTCTATCAGTCTCACTTTTCGGTTATTCAAAAGGATATTTCGAATTTTTTCCCGCTCAAATTCAATCGGCGAAAAATTTCCTATAAGCCGATACTCCAAAATATTTACAAAATAAATATAGTTTCCGTCTACCATTTGAAACTCTCTGTTTTTTCGCAAAAAATCCTCTTGGTTATAAATTCCAATAGAAGGGTTATGAGTTTTCATAGGAATTTCTTTCAATAAATCATTGAAATAAACCCACTGACCACTATTGAGGAAATAATTGATCGAAATTTCTTGACAAAGATCCGAAAGCTTACGCGATTCTTCTCCTGTCAAACTGGAAAAAATCAATTTGGAAATGATTTCTTGTTTTCTAATCTTTTCTTGAATGGCTCTATCCCTACTATTTTTCGGATGATTTTCCAATTTTGCAAATCGCACCCGAACAATGTTATTTTTCAACAAAAACAACTCTTTATTTTCTTCAAAATAATTTTCGATTTGAGTTTCTGTAATCACCGTATCCAAAGCTTGCTCGATGAGTGCATTTTGGTACGTAAAAATAATCAGAGAATTGCGATAGTTTTCAATTTCTTGTTCGAAGGCTGTTTGGTGATCGGGCAGATTTTTTTTCGCTTTTTGGATTAATAATTTTTGTTGAATCCAATTGTGAATATAAGCGTGAACCGCTTCAATACTATCGGCTTGCAATGCTCCAGGTGCAATAACCCCATCCAAATCGGAAGCATACAAATATTCGTTCATCACTCTGGCAATGGGCGTTTCTCCTTCCGGTTGGGGTTGTTGGCAAGCTACACATATTACCAATAATCCAACAATAGCAACAAATCTCGACATCGGTCTCTTCCTGATTAATTGTTTAAACTCTGCTTCGTTCATAGGACTTTATATTTATATGTATAACGCATATATCTTGCAAAGATACGAAAAAGTTATGAAAATATCAATATTTTGCGTTTTTTTTTGCATTTTCACAAATAAAAGTGTGTAAAATGCATTAACGACGACGAGGCTCACGCGTTTTTGCACTGCCTTCGGAATGTCGACGAAGCAGCTCGCGCTGAAATTCACGTTCGACGCAATAATACATCACCACGCGTTGAGGTGAAAACAGCTTACATAAATCGTTGTGAAATTTCTTTTCCAATTCGAACAATTTTGCTCTATCGTTAACTATTTTCGTAGCCTCGGCATCTGATAAATTAAGAATATCAACTTCTTTTTCGCCTTTTTCCATTCTACATTCTTTACAGCATGTTTCTTTGAAAAAACTACTTGTCAATTGTTCGCGCACGTTAAAATAAGCGTTGTACATCGGCCAAAATTTTCGTGCTTCTTCCGGTGTCAGCGACAATTTTTCAGTAAAAAACGCAATTTTTCGAGACTGAATTTTTTGTTTAGTAACATCACGTTCTTCTTGTTGCTGTTCATTTTTATCGCAAACCCGTTTTTCGGAATATCCGTAAAACGTAAAAAAACAGAGCATACAAATTAGGATAGGTGTTTTCATAACCATCATCGTTTTAGTCTTCGTAAAAATCGTTGAAATTCAAATAATCTAAAAGGGCATTGTTGTAGGCCAAAAGGTCAGCATCGGAGATTTCTCCGTAAAAGTGCAAGAAATCCATATCAAACGAAAAATCCATATCAAAATCGTTCAATTCCTCCTCGATAACCGTCAAAGGTACATAATATGCCAAGTAATCCTGCAATTCGCTTATCGCATAGGATTCTTCTGCCAACAAAGAATCCGACGACGGCGTTGAATTCGGAACAACAAACCAAATACCCAAAAGCAAAAGACTACAAGCTGCAACGCTCCACCACAGAGGTTTTAAAGCCCTCAACGGTTCTTTCTTTTCTTTTGAAACCGAACATTTCAACAACACCGCCGTCGGCAATTCTTCGAAGTAACCTTCAGGCACAATGAACGCATTTTTGCGTGGCATATCAGATAACGATGTGTGCATTTTCATTTCGTTTTTCATTAGTTTGATGTTTGAAAGTATAAAAAGTTTAATTGGACTTTAGAATTTTTTCGATTTTTTCCTCGGCAATGTGATAAGAAGCCTTTAAAGCGCCTACAGACGTGCCCAAAATGTCGCTCATTTCCTCGTATTTGATGTTTTCGTAATAGCGCATGTTAAAGACCAAACGCTGTTTTGCGGGCAATGTCAAGATGGCTTTTTGCAGTTTTTTCTCGACTTCATCGCCGTTGAAATTGGAAGTTGTGTCAATCTTGTTCGATAATTGTCGTTCAACATCAATGATTGGAACAAACAGTTTTCGGCGTTTATGTCTTAAAAAGTTCAAGGCTTCGTTGACTGCAATGCGATAAATCCATGTGGATAATTTGGACTTTCCTTCAAACTCATTGATGTTTTCAAATACTTTAATGAATGTGGATTGAACCAAGTCATCGGTATCATCGTGGTCGATAACCATTCGGCGAATTAAGCGGTATACCTTCTCCTGCTCTTGTTGCATGAGCTGTCTGAAGGCAAAATTTCGGCTGTGTTCGTTACGAAGTTGTTGTATCAAAATGTCCTCATTCATGTGCTCTGACAAGAGTTGTACCGATTAAACGGTCGTGATGATCGGAATTTCCACGATAATACACGTAGATGGTGTAGTTGTTTTTAGTTTCGTAATGATTACCTTCAAAACGCGTGATATCCGCAGTCAGCGAAGTATTGTCGTATAAAACAAATTGATAATCGTAAAAACCTTGTTTCAAAAACAGAAGCTTAGTGTAGCAATTTCTTTCAAAATTATAGTCCATTTCTGAAATTTCGCCGAATGACCAATTGGTCAATTCGCCGAATACATGTACGCTATTGTTGTCACCTTGATAATTCGCAAACAACGTAAAAAGCACACCGGTGTATTCGGCTTCTGTCTCGGGATTTGGTCGTCTATCGGCTCGAATAACAAATCGCCCATTGATGTCGCCATTGTCGGCATAGACCCTTGTGGCACGACTTTCGGCGGCATTCAGAAGAACGAAATACTGTTGATCTAAAATCGAAATATTTTCAACACCATGTCCGTTAAAATTCAAAAATTTGGTATCAAAATTCCGAAATTCGTTACCGCCATCGAATACCAAATCTTCGGAATCCGCGAATTTAAAAGTTCTTCCAATAGCGTGTTTGGGTTGAATTCTGCGAACATTTTCTGTGCGCCCGTTTTGTTGAACCAATACAGTGAGGTTTTGATAAGGTTGAACAATATCGAATGGCGATGTGATGTCAAATTCGAGCTGTTGTCTGCTTCGTCGAAATTCTACGCGTTTAGGCGGAATGACTTTTCCTTTGATTGAAGCAGCTTCCTCGCTAACGAAAAAATGAATGGTCAACAAGGTTGTTTCAGGGTCATTCACATCATAAATTTCACATTTGTAATTACCCGAAACCAAGAACCGTGTGCGTTCATCAGGAAACGAAAATTGGTAATGTGTGTAATCCGCTCGTGTGTTGATGGAAAAACGAATATCATCGATTGGCGTGCGGTTCATACCTGTGATGTACTGAATGGGACGTAGCGACGCAGTTGTCCAGTTGGCATTGCAAAGCACGAAACGATACTCTAATAAACGTGCAGCCTCCGATGAAATTTCATCGAATGATACGTGTAGTTGGTCGTTACTACTAAGGCGGATAATCGGATAGCCCAAAATATCGTTTTTGGGTGTGCATTTCACACTTGAAAATAGTTGTGCGAAACTCGACAAAGTTAAGCCAATCCAGCCGATAGTTAAAATAATTTTTTTCATATGTTAGTCGTTTTCAAGAGTTAATGAAAAAATAAATACGCCACTAAAATCGCAGCAATTGCACCTACCAAATCCGTTAGCAATCCCGCTTGTACAGCATAACGCGTGCGCTTAATTCCGACAGACCCAAAATACAAGGCAACGATGTAAAACGTCGTATCTGTCGAACCTTGGAAGATGCACGACAATCGCCCTACAAAACTATCTGCGCCATAAGTTGCCATACTCTCCACCATCATGGCTCTTGCACCGCTTCCACTTAATGGTTTCATGATCGCAGTGGGCAAGGCTGCCACAAAATCCGTGTTTAGACCCACTCCGGCCACACACCAAGCAATACCATCAATCAAATAATCCATTGCGCCCGATGCCCTGAAAACAGCGATTGCCACAAGCATTCCAACTAAATAAGGTACTATTTTTATAGTCGTTTTGAAACCGTCTTTTGCTCCGTCAATAAAGGCTTCGTAAACATTAATACGTTTGTATAAACCTCCTGCGATAAATCCGCAAATAATCAGCAATAAAATACCGTTACTTGCCACGCTCGACACAATTTTCATTTGCTCTTCGGGCAAGGTCGAAAGATAGATGGTAAGACCTGCCAAACTCGCTGTTATTCCTAATATCCAGCCCAAAATAACTTTGTTGAACAAGTTGATTTTTTGTTTGATTCCAACGAAAATAATCGCTGCCAAAGTTGAGCAATAGGTGGCAATTAGAAGCGGAATAAAAATATCGGTTGGATTGGCTGCGCCCATGATGGCACGTTGTGCGAGAATGGCAACGGGAATCACGGTCAAGCCAGATGTGTTGATAGCCAAAAACATGATTTGTGCATTGCTTGCCGTGTCTTTGTTGGGATTGAGTTCTTGCAAACTGTTCATAGCCTTTAGTCCGAGCGGTGTTGCGGCGTTATCTAAACCGAGCATGTTCGCCGAAAAGTTCATCAATAATTGTCCCGATGCAGGATGATTTTTCGGAATTTCGGGAAATAATTTACTGAAAAATGGTCCGACAATTTTCGACAAAACTCCTACTGCTCCCGCTTTTTCGCCAATGTTCATCAAACCTAACCAAAGTGTCATGATTCCTGTTAATGGCAGTGCAATATCCATCACAGCCATTTTTGAAGCACTGAACGTGGAGTCGATAATGGCTTTAAACGTAACGGTATCGCCACTTATAACGAAATTCAAAATCGCGACTACAAAATCCACTAAGAAAAAGCCGATCCAAATATAATTCAGTGTCATATTATTTTCGAGGGTGATTCATGCGATATTTTCCGCTGATTTGTCCTTTGGAAATTTGATCCAATTTTTTTCGCAACAACATTCGTCTTAAACTGCTCAAATTATCAGTAAAAACACGCCCTTGCAAATGGTCATATTCATGCTGTAAAACGCGTGCCACCATACCGGTGACGGTTTCGGTGTGATGTACAAAATTTTCGTCGTCGTATTCAATTTTTATGGTCGGCTTTCGCGAAACATCCTCGTTGATGGTCGGAATGCTCAAACAGCCTTCATTGTACACCCATTCATCGCCACTTTCCTCAAGGATTTCAAGATTGATATAGATTTTTTTGAAATCTTTCAAATCGGGATGGTCTTCGCTAAACGGGTCTGCATTTACGACGAGAACATTTGCAGGAATGTTCACTTGAATTGCTGCCAATCCAACACCAGTCGCGTTGTTCATGGTTTCATACAGGTCAGCAATCAGCGCTTTCAGTTCAGGGAAATCGGACGTAATTTTTTCCGATTTTTTTCGTAAACTTGGATGCCCGAAGGCTAAAATGGGTCTTATCATACAAACGAGAGTAATTAACTTGCAAAGATACGAAAAAAGTTGAATATAGCAAAGGAATTTCGTTTCGACTACGCTCAACGAGCGACATGGTGGCTGAGCGTAGTCGAAGTCACGGCTTTGTGATTTCAATTATTTTTCGTACCTTTGCAAAGAAATGGCGGATAAAAAGAACATAAAAATCCAAGGCGCTCGCGTCAATAATCTGAAAAATATCACGGTTGAAATTCCTCGAAATGAATTGGTTGTGATTACAGGCTTGTCGGGTTCGGGCAAGTCGTCTCTGGCGTTTGATACGCTTTATGCCGAAGGACAGCGGCGTTATGTAGAATCGCTGTCGGCTTACGCACGTCAGTTTTTGGGAAAGATGAGCAAGCCAGAAGTGGACAATATTTCGGGTATTTCTCCTGCAATTGCGATTGAACAAAAATCGAGCAATCGCAACCCACGCTCAACCGTTGGAACCTCCACAGAAATCTACGAATACATCAAATTGCTTTTTGCAAGAATTGGGCATGCATTTTCGCCGATTTCCGGCAAGGAGGTAACGCGCGACAGCGTTAGCAACGTTGCAGATCGAATTACCGCATTGCCGAACAATACTAAAGTGATGATTTTTTCGCCGTTGTTGATTAAGGAAAATCGCACAGAAATTGAACAATTACAGGTGTTGCAACAAATGGGATTTTCGAGGTTGGGGGTATTCAATAAAAATAAATTTGAACAAATTGTCAATATCGACGATGTAGGGGCGTTGCACGCAACGCCCCTACAAAACCACAAATTGTTGATTGACCGATTAACAATCAAATCCGACGATGCCGATTTGTATTCCCGCCTATTCGATTCCGTACAAACGGCGTACCACGAAGGAAACGGAATTTGTTTCGTGCAAATTGTCGACGGCGCATTATTGGAATTTTCCAATCGTTTTGAACTCGATGGCATGACGTTTGAAAAACCGAATGAGAATTTTTTCAGTTTCAATAATCCCTA
>JAIRRI010000038.1 GCA_031256055.1 Bacteroidales bacterium | reverse complement strand
CTAAAACAGCAATCAAGCAAACGTTCACTGTTTCGGTTTCAAAAGCGTCGGGACCTGTTGCAGCCGCTATCGCCGTAGGAAATTATACGCAGTGTCTATATAAAGAAATGGACGTGCTTGCCGAAACCATGCTTACATCTGATGAATTTGAAAAAACGTTAGAAAAACAGACATCATTTGTCGAAATGCTTTCGATTGAAAATTATTTGGAAACACAAAAATTTATCGACTTGCAAAATGTTACTACAAAAGCCGAATTGATGAACTGGTTAGAGCATAATATAGCTTACACAAAATTTACATCTATTGCCGAAGCAAGCAACTTGTTTGATGCGTTAGAAAAACAAACGGTAGCAATGACCAAAAAATTTGTTTCGCCAAGGGTAGAAATGGATGTAGCAATATTTTGGGAACGAACTGTATTGCTGCTTGAAAGAAAAATTGAAGATGATGAAAGCAAAAGAGGAGGATGGCGTTGTGTGAAAGCAGGTATTGGTCTTGTTGGTGCTATGGGCTTCGCGGCTCTTGCTACTCCAACTTGGGTTGGCGTTGTGGGTGCTGCTTGGGCTCTTGGGTGGGCTATAGATGGAGTTGCAACAAATTGTCCTTAAATGTTCAGTTATATGTGGTGGATAGTAATATCAGGCACAATAGTGCTACTCGCTTTAGCTCGTATCGTTCATAGAACGGTTTTTGCAAAAACATCTTTCAAGACAAGAGAAGTATTGTTGAAAATAGTTCTTGCAATAGCTATTATTTTAGTTATTGTCAATATTACATCATGGTTAATCTGCTCAATAACAAACAAAGGAGAGAGCACGGGATATATTATCGGCTTAACCGGAAACTTAGGCATAATTGTAGGCGCGTGGCATTCCCTTTGGTATCTAAAGAAAAAAAAACAGACAGATCAAGAAGAAAAGTAAATTAAAAATCCCCCGTTCGGCGGAGGCTTCAGACCTCCGCCGTTCTATTCAGGCAGGTTCATACCTGCCTTTTTTGTTTCAAATTGTTAATAACTCACAACTTATTAACAAAATGGCATTTTTTTTGAAAAAAATATACGAAAAACGGTTTTTGAGCGTTATATAGGTGTAAGAAATTTATTAATTATTAAAACCGAAAAAACGCTATGGAAAACTTAATCAACAGTTCTATGAATTTAGACACAAAAGAGGCGAAAAAACAACGCAAACAGTTTATCATTGCTTTTTATTCGCAATGGATTGCGGAAAACTCTGCAAAACAAATTTTCAACAAATCGTTGAATGACTTTATAAATGTACGTTTTTTGTCCATACAAGAAACTGCCGGACATGCCTCACATACCTATAAATCAACTATTTCTGTCTGTTTTCTTACCGAAATACTGGAAAATGCAAAATATATAACAACGGTAAAACCTAAAGCTGAAAATAAAAATCAACAACGATTTTCGGAAATCATTGTTATGGAACATTTACAAGAGGGCTTTGGAAAAATCAAATTAACAGTAGGAGTTTTGAAAAGCAGCAAGCAAAACATACAATACTGCGTTACGGCAATAGAATAAAAAAAACGGTTAAAACCCGCGAAACCCCGCAATAGTTATTAACCATTTTTGAAATTATGTTGCAAAGTTACAGTTTTTTTTTGAATTAGCAAAATTATTTTTTGTTTCTTTGCAAAAAATTAAAACCTATCGTGCTGTCGTCCCACGCGGATAAGCGTTCCACACTTTCCAAATGTTTTTATGGATGACGCCCCGATATAAGTTCCTGCCGAACGCAAACCACCCAACAAATCATCAATCACATCTCGAACTGCGCCTTTGTAGAGGATTTCCTCTTTTCGTCCTTCGCTCGTGCGATAGGTTTTCATGCCCGACATAAACTTTTCTTGTGCATAATCCGACGACATTCCGAAGAATAATTTGTATTGTTTTTCGTCGATGATTTGTTGATTATTTTCGTCCAATTCGTTGGTCAAAAAACGACGTGTGATGAGTTCGCCTTCCTGTTCGTCTGTTCCTGCAAACATGCCGCCAATCATAATCATATCGGCATTTGCGATGAATGCTTTTGCTGCATCACCGGGCGAACGAACGCCACCATCCAAAATAATTCCGCCATTCAATCCATGCGCTGCGTCGGCACATTCCAACGAAGCGGAAATCTGCGGATAGCCCACGCCTGCCTTCAATCGTGTGGTGCATTGACTTCCAGGACCAATTCCGATTTTCACATAATCCGCACCTGCGATAATCAATTCCTGCACCATTTCAGGCGTTGCAACGTTTCCGGCAATCATCACGATGTTGGGATTTTCTTCGCGAATTTTGCGAATAAATGAGGCAAACCGTTGTGTGTAGCCATTTGCAATATCTACGCACAAAAATAAATCGTCGGATTTGTCAATCTTTTTTGTATCGACCAACGTCTTGCGAATGTCTTTGAAATTTTCATATTCTTCATCCGACATTCCTATCGTGAAAATGGACGCAGAAACCGCGTTTTTAGAGGCGTTCAGCCAATCTTCCTTCGTGTGAAATTTGTGAATGGCAACCAACATGTTGTATTCGCTAAACACGTCCGCCATACGAAATGTGCCCGTTGCCATATTCGCGCAAACGATAGGCACACATGTGAATTCGCGTTGAGCCCACTTGGTTTTGAATTTGCGTTCCAAAGCCATTTGCTTACGACTTTCAAGCGTAGAGCGTTTGGGGCGAATTAAAACATCGTTGAAATCTAGTTTTTGTTCGGATTCTAAAAGCATATTTTTTGTTTTGGTTGGGCGAACCCACGAGTTCGCCCTTACGTTATTTTATTGATTTTTCCAGCGTGGTAGGCGTTTCATACCACGACTGAAAAGCCATGCCGTGAAGCCATTCATACCGCTTTCTTTCATCATTTTTCGGCAAAATTCTTGAAAATCTCTAACATTTCCTTGGAACGAAAATTCGCCGTTTTCGTAACAAAAACTGCAATAAAGTTTGTTTTTTGTGCCATCGACGTTACTTCCGCCGCCTTGCGGATCTTTGCTCATCGGCATTCCGCAACTTTCACAACGTGTGCTCATAGTTTTGATTTTTTAGGGTTTAATGTTTTGCAAAGATACGAAAAAAAACGAAATGTTGCTTAAATCAATAATAATTCTTATCTTTGTAAATCGAATTTGTTGTGAATACCTATAAAAACAAGCAAAATCAATGAGCGTTATCCGTTTCGATGAACAACTTACCATGGCGATAAATTCGCTACATTCGCCGTTTTTCGACGTATTGATGTTCAACATCAGCAAGACCTTTATTTGGGTGCCGTTTTACGCGTTATTGATTTTTTTGTTGTTCCGACAATATGGTAAACAAACATGGTTGAAGCTTTTGTTTATCGTGGTGTTGATTTTTTTGGCAGACCAAACGTCTGTGCAGTTGTTCAAAAATGTGTTCATGCGATTGCGACCGTGTCATAATCCCGAAATGCTTGCACAAGGCTTGCATATAGTGGATGGCAAATGTGGCGGAATGTACGGATTTATCTCGTCACATGCGACCAATACATTTGCTTTAGCCACATTTTTGTTTTTCGAAATGCGACAAAAGTATTCGTGGATCGGTTGGCTGTTTTTATGGGCAGGAATTATCGCATATAGCCGAGTTTATTTGGGGGTTCATTATCTTGGAGATGTGATTTTTGGGGCTTTGTGGGGAATGGGCGTTGGGTATTTAGTGTTTCGGGTGGAAAGTTTAGTTTTTCGCAAGATTTCGTAATTTTTTTGTATCTTTGCAGAAAATTACTATAAAACTAACATTATGAAACACTCCTTAAAAATCCTTACCCCAATCTGTATTCTAATTGCCGTATTCATTAGCAGCAGTCTATTTATCTCCTGTACCGAAAAAAAAGATAAAGAAAATGTTCAAACGGTAATAACAGAGCGAACAGTTACAAATACATCCATCACCGAAAAAACAAGAGCAATGAAAGTCTTATTGATCAACGGCAGTCCGAACGAATTCGGCAGCACATTCACCGCATTAAGCGAAGTGGCTAAAACTTTGAACCAGGAAGGTATCGAAACCGAAATCATTCACATCGGCAAGGGTGCCATGCAAGGGTGTACGGCTTGTCGCAAGTGCAGAGGCGAATCCGACAAATGTATTTTTGACGATTTGGTTAATGAAGTTGCAAAAAAAGCCAAAGAAGCCGATGGTTTTGTGTTTGGCTCTCCCGTATATTACGCGTCTGCAAACGGCTCGATGAGTGCATTTTTGGATCGTTTGTTTTATTCGCAAAGCAAGTATTTTGCTCACAAGCCCGGTGCTGCTGTGGTTGCTGCGCGTCGTGCTGGAACAACGGCAAGTTTAGACCAATTGAACAAGTATTTTACGATTAACCAAATGCCCGTTGTTTCTTCGCAATATTGGAAT
>JAIRRI010000208.1 GCA_031256055.1 Bacteroidales bacterium | reverse complement strand
AACACGATTTCGGATTATTAAAACATCACCGTAGCGCAGTTGTGTACTAAGCGAATCAATTGCAAAATAGGCCATAATTTTCCCCATCGTAGGGGCGGGGTTCACCCGCCCCATTTCGTCACAATTTTTGCCAGGGTGGGCAGACCTAGCCCCTACAGTATTACATCCGCCAACAACCTTCAGAACCATTCTAACTGATTTTCCACGAACAATCGGCGTATCATCCACAACAACATGCAATTGCTGATATGTATTTTTCGAAAAATGCGCTACATTCAGTGATTGATCAGCTTGTTTCGTTCTCAAAAATCCCACTAAAACCATGAAAACACAGGCAGCCAACCCGAATTGATGGGCTTTATTTCGGTAATCCTGTTTGACTAACAAAATCAAAATCATCAAAAACGCAGTAATACCAATTGCAGTAGGGTAGAACGACGGCACAAAATACACGTGTTGGGCTATCGAAATGCCTATGATGAGGCTTATCGCGAGTTTTACGAGTGGAGAGATTTGCATGTGATTCAGGTTTTTGGTATTATGTCATCACAATTTGTGATAACATCATTTATTTCAAGTCAAATTATTCCTTTTAGGAATAAGTGTTCCTATTTGCTCTTTTCTTTATACAAAGGGATGTCGAGCGAAGCACACGAAGTATGCTAAGTTGAGGAATCCCCTTATTTTTTTTCTACAAAGTTACACCGAAAAATCCACAAAAAAAACTTAAAAATTGTTAAAAACTGTTAAAAATGCAGTTTTTTCCTTAAAAAGTGTTAAAATTATATTTCGTAGGAGGCAACTGGTTTTCCAATCTATATTTTTTTTGCAAATTTTAAGAAAAAATATTTTGCGAATTGCATTTTTTTTTGTATTTTTGCAAAAATATTTTCTGTGTTATATGGCAAAAAAAAACAATAATAAATTAGTTACTCCATTTTTAAAATGGGTAGGAGGAAAAAGGCAGATTATGCCTTCAATTGTAGAACTCCTACCAAAAAATATTAGTAGCTATAGCTATATTGAGCCTTTTGTCGGAGGAGCGGCAGTTTTGTTCCACTTGCAACCCTCAAAAGCGATTATTAATGACTCTAATATGGAGTTAATTAATGTCTATAATGTTATCAAAGACAATTTAGATGAACTTGTAAAAGATTTGAGAAAACATAAGAATGAGGCTGATTACTTCTATAATTTACGAAGTTTGGATAGAGGAGATAATTTTAAAAATTTATCACCTGTTCAGCGGGCATCTAGAATAATCTATTTAAATAAAACTTGCTATAATGGTTTATATAGAGTGAATAATGCAGGTGAGTTTAATGCTCCTTTTGGTCGGTATAAAAACCCGAATATCATTAATGAGCCAACATTAAAAGCTGTCAATAAATACCTTAACAGTAATCTTATCGAAATACAGAATGACGATTACGAAATTATACTAAAAAAAGCAAATCAGAAATCTTTTGTTTACTTAGACCCTCCTTATCATCCTATTTCAGAAAGTTCCAATTTTACAGGGTATGTACAGGGCGGTTGGAATAGATACGATCAAATTCGATTAAGAGAAGCATGTGACGAATTGACAGAAAAAGGAATTAAATTTTTATTATCCAATTCTGCAACTCCTTTTATTAAAGACCAATACAAAAGCTATAAAATTCAAGTAATTAAAGCGAATAGGGCAATAAATTCAAATGGTGCAGATCGAGGTGAGGTTGATGAACTTTTAATTAGAAATTATGAATAAAACCAAAAACGATGTATGTTGGGAACAACTATTTGAAAAACATAAGATTCTCGAGAAGGTTTTATCTACAGGAAGTGTTTCAATTTCAGCAACAGAAATAAATAAAGTTCGAGAGGCAAGACTAATGACCAAGTTTGATCATCGCTCACAATTGCCAAAAATATTTGCAGATAATAACTTATCTATTCTTCCAACTTCGCGCGGTAATTATATAATTGGAAATTTTGATACCTTTTGTGATTTTGATACAAAAAACGATGTAAATGTTATCAAAATAGATACTCCTTTTCTAGAAAGTTTGGATTATGAGGATATTACAAATGAAGCTACTGCTCTCAATGGCGCTTTTACTGCAAAACTATTCCAAGATTTTATAGGTGAAAAAAACTTAACTCCAACTGTAAGTGGTCGAATGAGCTCATCAGCTTTTAATTTTTCTATTAATTATAAAAAAGACACAATAAAAATAGAGGTCAATAACTCTCAAATAGAAATAGATGGAGGATACGAAGGTGATAATTCGCTGATTTTAATTGAAGCGAAAAACTATATTTCTAATGATTTTCTTATAAGACAACTTTACTATCCCTACAAATTGTGGGTTAATAAAGTTAAGAAGAAAGTTCGCCCTATCTTTTTGACATACACGAATGGTGTTTTTCATCTAAGGGAATATACTTTTGATAGTATCGATCATTACAACTCTTTACGTTTAATCAAACAAAAGAAATATTCTGTCCAAAATCTTGCAATTAACATTGAAACTATTCAACAAATTTTAGAAACTGTAAAGATTGTTCGTGAACCGAATATCCCATTTCCTCAAGCCGATAGTTTTGAAAGGGTTATTAACCTTTGTGAGCTTTTAAAACAACGAGATGTTTTGACAAAAGAGGAAATCACACAAAACTACGACTTTGAACCGCGACAAACCGACTATTATTCTAATGCAGGAAAATATTTAGGATTAATTGATAGTAAAAAAATAGATGGACAGATAGTTTATTTCTTAACAGATAAAGGTCGCCAATTATTTACACTTCCAATTGTCAATAGACAAACTGAATTTTTGAAATTAATTCTCTCTCATGCAGTATTTAAGAAAACATTACAACTGTATTTTGATAAGGGTAATGCTCCAACTAAAATAGAGGTTGTTGAAATAATGAAAAAATCTAAACTTTACAAAGTGGACTCAAAATCAACATATTCTAGACGTGCTTCAACCATAGTTAGTTGGGTGAATTGGATTATCAACCAACTTGATGAATAATTTTATTGTAGCTTTGCAAAAACCGTCAAAATGAAAGCAAATATCTTAAAAAAAAGTGCGTTATTTGGAGTAATAGTAATGGGGCTTATTTCCGGTTCTGTTGTTGCATCCAATATTTTTGGAAAAGCCAAAATCGTTGACGCTAAGGATGTGATTGAACAAGTTGAAAAATACATTGGAAAGTTTGTTGAAACCGAAGGAAAAATCATTCACGTCTGTGGCGTGGATAGAAAGAAAATCAGACTTTTTGTTGAAAATGTCGGTTCAATCAACATTATCCCGGAAAATCCGAATACGACATTCGACTACGATTTGAATCAAAAGGAAGTTGTAATTGTTGGCATTGTTAAGGAAATTCGAATAGAGAAAAACCGAATCGACGAAATGGAACAAAACCTTGCTTTGCTGTGCAGTATTGATAAAGAGCCGTGTATCGACCCTGACTATGTGGAACGTCGACGCAGAAATGGCACCTTAGAAACTGACTCAAAAAGACATATCAATGGACTTAGAGAAACCATGGAAAAAACAGGCAAGGACTACATTTCCATTGTTACGATTGTGGCAAAAAGTGTTGAAATAAAATAAATTGTTTGTTAAAATTGCTGTTCCTCCCCCGCAAAAAGATCGTCAATTTTAACAAGCCCTACATTTTGGTAATAAAACTTCAATACATCCTCAACACTAAAGCCTTCGCGAATCATACGAACTGCGCCTTCCTGACTTAATCCTACACCGTGCCCGTAGCCTCTACCGTCTAAAATTATGTTATCACCTTCTTGTCGAACGCTGAAAAATGTCGAACGCAAGTCCAAATCCGTGCGCATACTGCGTAGTGGGATAGTTCCGTGAAAATGTGTTTTGCGGTCGTTTTGTTCGAAACTCAAAGCCTTTTCGAGTTCGGTCTCATCGTGAATATTGTACTTGTAATGTTTATGCAATAAATCTAACCAGTCACTTGTGGTGTAAGTTTTTTGCCACGTAGAGCCGCGCATTCCGAACGAAAATGTGTCGACAACACCTTTCAAATAAGGCGTTGATCTAACCCAAACATCCTCTGAATTAATCGTTTGTCCACCCGAATTGGCATGAAATGCAGCTGTAATCATTTTGCGGTTGTGATCCACCAAAACCGATCCTGCAGTTTCCGTTGCAGCCTGAAAAATTTTATCTACATTGCAGCGTCCGTAATAGGCCTGGCAATGCACACCATCACAAAGGTTGTAGCCGTCTCTTCGGTGTTTTCGAAGATTAGCCATTGCATACGTTCGAGAAATAATGGCTTGGATTTTGAAAAAATCCAAATCATTACTACTTCCAAACACTTCCGATTGAATAACGCCTGCAACATAATTTTCGAGTTCAACAATGTTGATTATACGCAGAGCGTTGTTTTCCACAGAAATATCTAACTGATCATCGTACATTCGGCTTCTTATGCCTGCCTGATTGGGCGAAAGTCTGAATATGTTTTTGGGACCTTCGCCAATAACAAATACTGTTTTGAAAACGCCCAACTCTTTGTCGCCTTTCAGTATTCTAACACCTCTGCTACCTTCTGCTTGAAGTGTTACGTTATCGTTTTCGTGTAATTTGAGGATTTCTTTGCCGTTTTTATCCGTCAAGCGGTAATATCCTGAAACACAATCAAGTTGTGTTTTTTGGATAGTTTGATTGGCAAAAATTCGTACATTAATATCCGTAGCGAAAACGGAGTTGGCTGCTGCGCAAAATAGAACTATAGAGAGTAATTTTTTCATATTCATTTCAAATAGTCAAGGATGGTTTCTGCAGCACGCAGGCTGGCGTTGGATTCCCCGAGTTTTTGTTTGAGAAGTTTATAGTCGGAAATTTGTGTTTCACGATACAAAGATAAGCATTTTTTTAATTCCGACACTAAATTTTCTGTATTTAATTTGTTTTGAATAAGTTCTGAAACAACAGGTTTGTCCATAATTAAATTCACCAACGAGATATATTTGATGTCCACCACATTTTTTGCGATGAGATACGACAACGGATTTCCTTTATAGCAAACCACTTCAGGAACTTCAAACAAAGCCGTTTCCAAGGTCGAAGTTCCCGATTTCACTAATGCTGCTTTCGCGGAACGAAGCAGGGGATAGGTTTGATTGAAAACTAACCTTACATCTTGGTTTCCAATGATTTTTTTGTACAAATCTCGATGTTGCTCTGTTCCTGCAATCACAAACTCATATTCGAGAAAATGGGGAATTACAGATAATTGTATAGGAAGAATCGTTTGAATTTCCTGTCTTCGACTTCCCGGAAGTATGGCAATAATTGGCTTTCCGCTTTGAGAAACGTAGGCAGGCTCTGCGTTTCGAACGATTGCGTCCAACAGCGGATGTCCCACAAATTCGGCATCCATGCCGTGTTTGGCAAAAAAATCTTTTTCAAAAGGCAAAATTACAAGGAGTTTGTCAATGTATTTTCGCATTAATTTAACACGAGATTTGTGCCAAGCCCAAACTTGTGGTGCAATGTAATAAATAACTTTAATGCCTTGTTTTTTAGCCCATTCTGCAATTCTCAAATTGACACCCGGGTAGTCAATCAGCACAACTGCATCGGGTTTAAATTCCAAAATATCTTTTTTACAAAAATCGAGATTTCGTAGAACAGTTCTGAGATTGTTTATCACTTCCACAAACCCCATAAATGCCAAATCCCGATAATGTTTTCGTAACTCAACACCTTCTTTTTCCATTAAATCACCACCCCAACCGCGAATTTCAATATTGGGTTTCAGTCGCTTAAGTTCACGAACTAAATTTGAGCCGTGTAAATCACCTGAGGCTTCCCCTGCGATGATATACAACTTCATAAATTGAGATGATTTAATTTTTCGATTACGCTGAGCGCTGTGAGATCGTACTGAATAGGCACGATCGAGATATAATTCTCTTTTAAAGCGTGAATGTCCGAATTATGAGCAACATCATTTGCTATAAATTCGCCAGTGAGCCAGTAATAGTCGCCATTCCAAGGGTCTTTCCGAGCAATATAATCTTCTTCCCAATACGCATTGGCTTGCGTACACACTTTAATGCCTTTTATGTCTTCTTTTTTGGCTTTTGGAATATTCACGTTTAACGAAATTCCTTTTGGAATTGGTGTTTTGATAACATCTGCAATAATTTTTCGAATAAAATCGGCACTTTGCAAAAAATCAGCATCGTGATGATAATCCAATAAAGAAAACCCAACGGATTTGATACCTTCCATAGAACCTTCGATGGCTGCACCCATAGTTCCACTGTAAATCACATTCGATGACGCATTTGAACCGTGATTAATTCCTGAAATCAGCAAATCCACCTTTTGATTTTCCAAGGCAATTTTCAACCCCATTTTCACACAATCAACAGGTGTTCCCGAACAAACAAATTCCCGATAACTGACTTCTTCTTTCAGTAAAGTCAAGCGTAACGGGCGATTAACGGTTATAGCGTGTCCCATTCCCGACATAGGATCATTAGGCGCTACAACGGTTATATTTCCAAACGGACGCGCAATTTCGATGAGCGTTCGAAGACCTTTGGCGTGAATGCCATCGTCGTTGGTGATTAAAATATTCAACATTGGAAAATGTAGGGGCGAACCCACGTGTTCGCCCCATAAAATTATCGATTATTATATTGTTTCAACGCAATTTCCAAACATTCCATCGCGTTACGCAGATCGTTTTCATTCAACGCATAACTGATGCGAACTTGGTCTTTTCCGCCACCACTTCCCGGAGAATAAAAACCGGCTGCAGGAGCAAACATCAACGTTTGTTTCTTGTGTTCGAATTTTTCCAAAAGCCATTGACAGAATTTATCCGAATCATCAATAGGCAAGCGTGCTACAACGTAGAATGCACCTTTCGGATTCGGACAGAAACAACCTTCCATTTTGTTGATCGCATTCACCACGATATCGCGACGTTTGGTATATTCCGTGTTGATATTATCAAAATATGATTGTGGTGTGTCGCACGCCGCTTCCGCGAAAATTTGTCCGTAACTCGGAGGACTCAATCTCGCTTGTGCAAACTTCATTGCAACATTGTAAACTTCTTTATTTTTGGTAACGAATGCTCCAACACGTACGCCACAAGCAGAATAACGCTTCGAAACAGAATCCACCAAAATAACATGTTCCTCTACGCATTGAAGTTCGAGAGCTGACACAGTTCTTACACCGTCATAACAAAACTCACGATAAACTTCATCGGAAATCAAAAATAAATCGTGTTGTTTCGCTAACCCTGCCAAACTTTCCATTTCCTCACGAGTATAGACGTAACCCGTAGGATTACCGGGATTACTAATCAAAATCGCCTTTGTTTTTGGCGTAATCACTTTCTCAAATTCCTTAATCGGCGGAAGTGCAAAACCATTTTCAATCGTGCATGGAACCGGAACCAACTTTGCTCCGGCATAAATCGCCATCGAAATGTAATTCGCATAAAATGGCTCAGGAACAATCAGTTCATCACCAGGATTTGCACAGGCAAAAATCGAAAACAAAACAGCTTCCGAACCTGAACCCGTAACAATAAGCTCATTTTCATCAACATGGATACCCAATTTTTGATAATATTTGGCTAACTTCAAACGATACGACATATTTCCCGCAGAATGGCTATACTCAACCAGTTTGAGCGTATTGTTCTTAACGGCATCAAGTGCAACTTGGGGCGAATCAACATCTGACTGACCGATGTTCATGTGATAAATGTGAGTACCACGTTTTTTTGCCTCTTCGGCATAAGGAACGAGTTTCCGAATCGGGGAAACCGGAATTTGGATTGCTTTCTGTGAAATTGTTGGCATAATTTATGGTTTGTTTTTTTTAGTTTTGTGCGGGATTTACATGGCCGGTAATACGAAGCGTAATGCGATTGCTATTATCACCAACGGAATTTGAAGTAACTGTAATGGCTTTACCGATGTTGCCTAAACGATGAGTGTCATAACGAACTCTGATCGTACCTTTTTCACCGGGCATAATCGGTTCGCGTGGCCAACTGGGAACAGTGCAACCACAAGTTGCGTTAACATTTTGCAAAACCAAAGGTTCAGTGCCAACATTTGTGAATACAAACTCACAGTTGCCATCAGCACCTTGCTGAATTTGACCATAATCGTGAACTTGTTTTTCAAACATAATGCGAGGACCTTCAACAGGTTTTAAAGCTTCATCTTGAGCATTTACGGAAAATGTTGCCAATGCAAGCAATACGAGAGTATAGATTTTTTTCATGATGTTATATTTTTTTAGAAATTTTAATTTTATTTTGCTACTACAGTTCCATTAAGACGAAGAACAACACGCTCGGTTTTGCCGTTTGAAGAAACTGTTACGGTTTTACCCATAGGACCAAGAATATGCGTGTTGTAGCGAACGGCTACCACACCTTCTTGACCGGGCATAATCGGTTCGCGCGTCCAACTTCGTATGCTTACACATGTACCGCAAGAAGGTTGTACAGTTATCAAAACCAAAGGTTCAGAACCAATGTTTTTGAACTTAAAATCTACATCTCCGTTAGTGTTTTCAACGATTTCGCCAAAGTCATGAACCAATCGTTCAAATTGAACTTCAGGACCTTCTACACTTGGAGTAAATAAAGTTTTGGTTTCAGGAGCGCCAACTAAATTAACAGTTTGTTGAGCATTCATAGAAAGTGTTGCAATAAGTGCCAATACAAAAAAGCAAAGATTTTTTTTCATAACGTTAATATTTCTATCATTTGACATCTGGAGTCGTAAAAGGTTTAATCTTTTGTTATTTTTTTTGACGTAAATTTTGAGGCACAAAGATACGCATTTATTTTGAGAATAAAAAGAAAAATCGTATCTTTTTATTAACTTGTAAATGTCGAAAAAAAAACTTATCTTTGTGGAAAAATCAATAAAACGGAAAAAGTGGCCAAAAAAATTGTTAGTTTAATTTTGCATAAAAACACAACGCTAATTGCAATTGCAGTTCTTTTGATTTTGTTAATTATCGAAGGGTTTACGGGAATTGCAGTACATAAGTCAATCATTTTTTTTCTGTCTATTTCGATATTGATGCTTATCTTGGCATTTGCTATTTTGAAACGAATGTCTGGTTATTCGTTGAAAAATACAGCATTTTTGCTTACTCATGCAGGATTGTTTATGGTGTTACTTTTCGGCTGTTTTGGGAGTTTGAAATTTCAAAAACTTTATGTTCGCACGTTTCACGAAGTACCTGAAAATATTGCCTTTGACGATGAGTATTCGATGTATCAACTTCCATTTCAAATCACGCTGAAAAACTTTGAAGCGGAGTTTTACGACAATCATCAACCAAAATCTTACAAGGCGGAAATTATGTTGAAAGATGGCGATACAGAAAAACAGGTTGTCCTCGCTGTGAACCATCCCACGCGGTTTATGGGTTATGACGTGTATTTGTCGAGTTACGACAGACGTAATCCGAATAATCCCGATTTTGTGATGTTTTTGGTGGTTTACGATCCTTACGTTTATGCCAAATATTTTGGAATTATCGTGCTTTTGGCGGGATTATTTTTGTATATTTTCACCTTATCATTTTCGAAAAACCGCTTGGTATCGTTGTTTATAGCCTTGTTTGGATTGGGATTTTCGTACATGGTTTTTTCTCCGTATGTGTTTGGTGGAAAAAAATTAATACCGGCGTTGCAAAGTTGGTGGTTTGTTCCGCATATTGCAGTGTACATGTTTGCTTACGGCGCGTTGGCTGTGGCTTGTTTATTGGGCATTTACACCATTTGTAAACGTAGGGGCGTTGTGCACAACGCCCCTACAAATAATTCCATGGATTTTTCATTAAATCTGGGCATTTCTCT
>JAIRRI010000085.1 GCA_031256055.1 Bacteroidales bacterium | reverse complement strand
TTGCGCGATAATCACCACCTTTAATCGTATCGTAAAACAAACGATCAACGCTGTCGCCATCGTTTGGATAGTTTTTTGCTGCATTAATACCGCCTTGTGCTGCTATAGAGTGCGCCCTGCGCGGACTATCGGAAATACAGAAAATTTTCACATTAAACCCTAATGCGCCCAAACTCGCAGCAGCAGAGGCTCCGGCAAGTCCTGTGCCGACAACAATCACGTCTATACGACGCTTGTTGGCAGGATTAATCAGTGATTGAGAAGTTTTATAATTCGTCCACTTTTGCTCTAAGTTGCCTTGTGGAATTTTGGAATCTAAATTAGCCATATCAAAAATTTTTAACTATTTACAGAAATAAAAGAAAATGGGAATAATCGCAAATCCAACGGAAACAAGCATTGCAAAAGATATTCCAACGAATTTGATAATTGGTGTATATTTGCTATGCGCTGCTCCCAACGTTTGGAATGCAGATGGAAAGGCGTGTGCCAAATGAAATCCAAGCGCAACCATAAAAAAGAAATACATCACAACCACCCACCAAATACTGAAAAGATCACGAGCCATGTAGTAAAAATCCGGCTCATATTTCACATCTAAAAACGATCTCATTTCGTCGATATCAGCTTTACTCAAATTCGTGATAAAACGCTGACCGGTATTTCCCGAAAACATCAAAACGTGAAATCTCTCATCATTTTCAATATAGTTCTGAAGTTCCATAAATTCCCTTTGAATACTGAACCATTCATTTTCGTTCTCTGTGTTCATTAAGGCTTCGTTCAAAGCAAATTGTTTTTTTCCTAACGCTTTTTCAACGTTTTCAATTTTAACTGTGTAAATTCCTTCTGTCCAGCCTACTTTAGCAAACCAAAAATGCACCAAGTGAACAACGAGAAAAAGCGCAACCAAAAGTCCCGACCAAATCATAAGTTTAGAGCCAAATGCAGTTTTGGATTTATTACCGGAGGCATAACCTACCGGACGCGCCATCCAATTGTGAAATTGAATGATAAGCGCAAGTAAAATGTGCAGACCGATTGCACCGAAAAGCATAACTTCAAACACTTTTACGATGTAATTTGTGCCCATAAAATGAGCGGCAGCACGAAACCACTCTCCGCCGTCGTTGCGAAGCAAACAGAGGTTGATCCCTAAGTGAGTCAGCAAAAAGAGCATCAAAAAGAGTCCAATCAAGGCAAGGGTAATCTTTTTGGTGATGGATGCAAATTGTAAGAATTTTGGCAATTTTGGCATTAGTACGAATGTTTTTGATTTTTTGCAAAGATACGAAAAAAATCTGAACCACGATTCTTTCAAGATTAAAAAGATTGTCAAGGTTAACAAAAAAATCATAGGTCTGACATTTTTTTCGTATCTTTGTATCATGAAAAAACGTTTTTGGTCTATTCTGACAGTGTTGTTTTTTTGCTCCGTATCGCTTCCTCAGCAAGGCAGTACGGAGCAATTGGCTATTGAATTTTTGAATAGCGGAGAAACCGCAAAAGCCCTCAAACTCTTTGATGAAGCCTATTCCAAAACACCATCACAACATATTTACAAACTTTTTTTAGATGCTCTTTTACAAGAAAAAAACACCAAAGAAGCGGAACGATTGGTACGAAGGCATCAGCGAAACTTTCCACAAAACTCAGCAACAGCAGTAGATTTAGGCTATGTGTTTTTGATTTCGGGCGACAAAGCCAAAGCCGACAAAGAATTTTCCGCTATCATCAAAAATCTACCGAATAATCACAATCAAATTGCTGAAATTGCTATTGCTTTGTTCAATCGAGGACAAACGGAATTTGCTATTCAAGCGTTTACAAAAGGACGACAGATTTTAAACAATCCGCAAGTGTTTGCCATGGACTTGGCTACGCTCTACGAACGTAGCAACCGCATAGCCGACATGACCAACGAATATTTGGCTATGCTCGACCACAATCCTAATTTGTTTTCCTACGTCCAGCAGCGAATACAGGTGGTTTTGTCAGACGATACCGATGACAAAAAAGCAACTAACGAAATTAGAAAAACTATTTTGGATTATATTCAAAAAAATCCGCAAAATCGTACAGCACAGGACTTTTGGATTAGTTTTCTGCTTTCAATCGAAGATTTTGATATGGCGCTGACTTTTGCAAGAGCCTATGACAGACGATTCGGTGACGATGGTCAAAAAGCACTGGAAGTGGCGCGGATTGCGCAAAATTCAAATTCTAAAGTTGCTGAACAAGCCTATCAGTACGTAGTTGCAAAAGGCGAATTTTTTCCGCATTATTTCGATGCACGAATGGGTTTGCTGTCGTATTATTATCAACAAATCACAACATCGGCGGTTGTTGATATTAAGGCTTTGCTTGCGCTCGAAAAACAATACGAAGAATTATTGAACAATCGTCCGTTGACGACACAAGCCGTTCGCTTAATCCGAGATTGGGCGCGGATTTCAGCATTTTATATGAACGATTTCGAAAAGGCGGATTCGTTGCTGAATAAGGCGCTGAACATTCAGAATTTACCGCGAGTATTGGCTGCCGAAATCAAATTGGATTTAGCCGACATCTACCTGTTTACAGGCGAAGTGTGGGAATCTACATTGCTTTATTCGCAAGTTGAAAAAGAATTTAAACACGACGAAATCGGCTTCGAAGCCAAACTCCGAAACGCTCGATTATCCTACTATATCGGCGAGTTTGAGTGGTCGTTGGCACAGTTAGATGTTTTGCGTGCTGCCACATCCAAACTCATCGCCAACGATGCCATGGAACTGAGTTTGCTCATTCGCGAAAACAACGATTTCGACAGCAGTTACACAAATTTAAGATTGTTTTCACATGCTGATTTGCTGATTTATCAACGGAAATACGATGAAGCGTTGAAATTTTTAGACAGCATTCGCAAACGTCAATTCACACATTCGTTGTACGATCATATTTTGATGAAACGTGCGGAAATAGCCTTAAAATATGACAATACGAAAGAAGCCTTGAAATATTTGGAGGAAATTTACACCAATTATGCCGATGGGTTGTTGGCTGATGATGCGTTGTATTTGGCAGCGCGGATTAGTGAGGATTTGTATGTTGGTGCTGTAGAGACGCACTGCCGTGCGTCTCTACGGATTAACACCCTATATTTGTACGAAAAATTAATTGTGGAACATCCGTCAAGTCTGTATATTCCCGATGCACGCAGGCGTTTTCGAGAATTGCGAGGGCATTGATTTTATCTCAGAATAGTTCTGTATACGTCCAAATTATTCAAAATCTCAATCGCTTTTTGAACAGCTTTGTCGTTGCGCAAAGCAAATTCAATTGTACCTCTTTGATAGTAATACCGATTCACGAGCTCCAAACCCAATACGGTTTTGATTTCAGCTTTGTTTTTATTCATATCCGTATCCTTATCGTGAAAAAGTTGGGTTTTTACATGCTCTAAATCTTTTTTAATCGCGTCGAAATATTTTTCTTCTTTGGCTGCTTTTTCAAGCTCTTCCAGAATTACTTCGGTTTGGGTTTTGTAATCTGTATCTTTACCGTTGAGGTAGGATTTAAATTCATTGAAAAGATGGTCGGAAACCACAAATTCCGATGGTTTTGGAAAGGTTTTATGTTTGTGATGATATAAATTTGCGAAGTCGAAAAAATGATATTTCATGAAAAGAGTTGCAGTGATGTGACTCATGATTTCGGGTTCAATTTCGATGTCGGGTTCGATGCCATCGCCATCGTGAACCGTGCGTCCACCTTTGGTTTTGAAAGCCGTTCGCAAAGAATCGGGTACTTTTTTTGCACGACCTTCGTCGTCTCTATCTGCATAGTCTATGGCTTGCACACAGCGTCCGCTGGGGATGTAGTATTTTGCTGTGGTGATTTTCAATTGTGCGTTGTATTCAAGCGGAAGAATGTTTTGCACTAAGCCTTTTCCAAACGATCGCTGACCAATAATCACGGCTCTGTCGTAGTCTTGCAACGCTCCTGCCACAATTTCCGATGCAGATGCAGATGTTCTATCAATCAATACAACGATAGGAATATCGCGGTCTATAGGCTCGTTGCGTGTGCTGAGCGATTGGTTTCGTGCTTCTACTTTGCCTTTCATGCTTACCACAGGAAGTCCTCTATCTACAAACAAATTTACGATATCGGTGGCTTCGTTCATTAATCCGCCACCGTTTCCACGAAGGTCTAAAATCAGCGAGGTTGCACCGTCGGTTTTGAGTTTGAGAAAGGCTTCTTTCACTTCATTAGCAGCACCTTCGGTAAAACCATCGAGTTTGATATAGCCCACGTGATCCGCAAGTATAGCGAAATAACTCACATTTTTGAGTTTGATGGCTTCGCGTATCAACGTTTTTTCAATTGGTTTGTGTTCGCCAACTCGGTGAATGGTGAGGGTTAGAGCCGTATTTGCCTGTCCTTTCAACAAAGTGCTTACTTCATCGTTCGTACGATTGGTAAGATCGGCGCCGTTAATCGTAAGGATTTGGTCGCCCACCATAAGCCCGACTTTTTGTGCGGGGTATCCTTCGTAAATTTGCGAAATAAAAATCTTTCCATCGCGCGACATGATGAGTATTCCAATGCCTTCATAAGAACCTTCCGTAAACAATCTAAGGTCTTCGATATTGGCTTCCGGAATATAGACCGTGTACGGATCTAAACTCTGCAACATGGCGTCGATTGCGGTTTTTATGAGTTTACCGGGTTGAGTTTCATCCACATAATGCAGGTGCAATTGTTTGTAGGTTGTGGAAAAAATTTCCAAATTCTTCAAAATTTCGAACGTTTTGTCGTTTTGATTTTGTGAAAAACCTGCGATTTTAACAATTAGCAAAAAATACAACAGGAAAACGGGCTTTTTTAGGGGCATTTTTATCATGAGTAAAATTTTCAGAATTACAAAGATACGAAAAATTTTGTTAAAGTTTGTTAAGTTTTAACACTTTTTAACTTAAAATTTTGAAAGCGTGGCTTTTTTGTTTTTAACTTTGCAACAAATATTTAAAAAATACAATTATTATGAAAACAAAAAATAGGGTTAAAAAAACATCCATATTGAAACCTTGTTTGTTTTTTATTTTTCTCTGTATTAACAGCATTTTCAGAGGACAAGACATTGACCGAATTTTGAATTCCAAAGCGTTTTCGCACAACGGTTCGGTGGCTTTAAATGCAATGAGTAATTTCGGACAAGGCTTGTCAAATCCTTTTACCTACGTGCTTTTCGGAACTTATACGCTTGAGTTTTTTGGAATTGCTTTGCCGTTTTCAATGATGTATAGCAACCAAAAACTTTCGTATGGACAATCGTTTTTATCCTGGCAATTGGCTCCATCTTATCGATGGATTCGCGCACAATTTGGTGAAACCAACGTTCAGTTTTCGCCGTATAGTCTTTCGGGACATCAATTTCGTGGTGCTGTGATAGACGTAAAACCCAATCAACACTGGACAGTTACTGCACTGTATGGTCGTTTGAACGATTATCGAGAAGCGGATAGCGACGGACAAAATGGGTCATTATTACGCTTGTGTTATGGGACAAAAATTGCTTACAACAGTTCGAAGTACGGCATTAGTAGTTCGTTTTTCAAAGCCAAAGATGTTACAAATGCAAACGTCGATTTGGCGCCCCAAGAAAATGTAGTATTGAGTTTTTCGGCACATTGGACACTTGCTAAAAACATTCGTATATCAGGCGATTTGGCAAATTCTGCACTAACAAAAAACACCAACGATGAATTGGTTCGCCCTCATTTTAAAATTCAAAATTGGGCAGGTTTGTGTTTGCCTTATCGCTTGTCAACATCTGTTTTTCATGCTTATAAAATTAATCTTGGATCGCCGTTTTTGAGCGTCGGATACGAGTATGTTGCGCCGCATTACCATAGTTTGGGTGCACATTACTTCACCAACGATTTCGAAAATTTCACAGTTAACGGTTTACATAAATTTCGAAACATCGCTATTGGCGGACGTTTCGGCGTTCAGAACGACGACCCGAAAAATCAAAAAATCAATTCGAATAGACAAGTTGTATACGCAGCAAACCTTGACTACAGCGGAAATTCACGTATTTTCGGACAACTCAATTACTCAACATTCCAAACGATTTCTCGCGTGGAAAAATTTCTCACAGAATTCGAAAACACTAATCCCTATGCAAGTCTGGACACTCTCGTGTTTCGACAAGTGGAACGACATGGCGATCTAACAATCGGTTATCGTTTCCGCGAAAGCGAACATTCGCAACAGCAAATTCAACTATTTGTATCTATGCAAAGCGCTTCACAGAACGGGCGTTTCGTAACTTCATCAGTGAACTACGCATGGTCGCAAAAGAGCGGCAAAAATCTGGGTGCTTCGGCGTTTTTATATCGCGACGCTTTTGCCGATGAAAGCCGCTCGTCATTAGGATTAACCGTCTTTTTCGGAAGTACATTCTCAGAAAAACGTGGGCGCTGGCGAATAACCGTTTCCGAAACCCACGATACCTATAATCGTCGAAATTGTCTTATTCTGAAAGCCTCTACATCCTATGTTTTCCGAAAAAAACACCCAATACAAATGCAGTTTTCACAACGTTTCGGCAAAGATTATTCGGCAATGGTTAGTTTTAGTTATGGGTATTCGTTTGGGCGATAGTTTATCAAAAATTTAGTAAAATCATGAAAAAACTACCCAAAATAATTACCCAAAATTTTAACAAAAAAAATTTGGCCAATAAGAAAAATAGTTGTAACTTTGCAAAAAGATTCAATCAACGAAAAGAAGCAACAATAAATGAAAAAATAGGTGATTGGCTTATGGATGTTGCAAAATATATTGTTACAGCCATCATTATTACCTCTTTTTTAGGCTCGTTTGGCGAACCTTGGAAAGTTTATGTGTTGGGAATATCAATTGCTTTTGCTTCTTTCATTGTGGGTATTTTCTATATTAACAAAAAACTATAAATGCTATGAGTAATCCTGTTATTGTTTTTACCATGTTAGGAGCGTTCGTTCTCGTAATGTGGATTCGTCTATTAATTATCGACAGAAAACGCAAATCGACACATTAGATGTGGGAGCAATTATGATTTTGTATCTTTGCAAAAAATAATTAAAACCAAAGTTATCATGCAAAAAATTCTAACCCTCCTGAGCATTGCTACATTCGCGATCATTGTCACGTCTTGCAAAAAAAAGGTTGACGTCACGGATGTAACACTAAACCAAACTTCTATCAAAATGACTGTTGGTGATAACTTGCAGTTGGAAGCTACCGTGCATCCTTACAATGCTACCCTTCAAACTATGAGTTGGGAGAGTAGCAACAATTCTGTTGCAAGGGTGAACAATGGAAGAGTTGTTGCCATTGACATTGGTCTCGCTGCTATTACAGTTACTACACGAGATGGCGATAAAAAGGATACCTGTTTTGTAACGGTAACTTTTTACGGTTGCAACACTAACACGCCCGGTTGGGGTAGTAGTTTAGGCACGATTACTCGTGATACTAATGAGTGGACAATTTCGGGCAATGGCATCACTCAGATTTGGTCTGATGCTGTGACCGCCTCTAGTTGCGACAAAGAAAGGTTTGTAGGCGGTGAACCCGATAGTTTTAATGCTGATTGTCGTTCCAATCCTGATTACCCCGGTGATTTGTTTTCGTGGTGTGCAGTTGTTCGTTTTCAAAATTTACTTTGTCCTGCGCCTTGGCGTGTGCCTACGACACAGGATTTTATTGATTTGGATATTGCTTTAGGAGGAACAGGGTTTAATACTGGTTTTAATAATACTCTTCGCAACAGATATTTTAACGATTGGGGTGGCGCCTACAAAGGCCTCTGCAGTTCGAGTGGTGCGCTGAACGGCCAGGGTTCAGATGCGTTCTACTGGTCGCAGGCGGAGTACTCAGCAGATTATGGTTACCACCTGACTTTCAATTCATTTGGCGCTGTCTACCCTCAGGGCAACAACTACCCTAAGCACTACGGATTTACGCTACGTTGCGTCCGTTAAATTCACATCACGGTACAGGATCATACCCATTTCCACCCCAAGGGTGACAACGTGAAATTCGTTTCAACGTCAGCCAAAAACCTTTGAAAACACCGTGTTTTCGGAAGGCTTCAATCCCATATTCCGAACACGACGGCACAAATCGACAACTTTTTGGAAACCACGGCGAAATCACGTATTGATACACACGAACTAGAAAAATAAACGGTGCGGTTAACCACTTTTTCATTTGATTTTTTCTAAAAGTTTGGGTAAATGTTCCTCTACAAACGTATAATCTGGCACTTTCGATGACGCGTAAATTATGGCTAACGAATGTAGGTTTGATTGCGACAAATATTGGGCTTTGTATTTGCGATAAACCTCGCGAATTAGGCGTTTGGTGCGGTTTCTATCGACAGCACGTTTTTGGAAACGTTTGGGAACGGAAATTAATATTTTCGGTAGGGGCGGAAAATTTTCCGCCCCTAAATTTTCACCAATATTCTCATTCGCGCGCACACGCAAATATTTCACCATGAAACCGCCCAAACGACAGGCTTCTCCATTGACAAACAACTCATCAATGCAAATTTTTGAGCAAAGGCGTTCCGATTTCGGAAACGTGGCATTCATATTATTTTTTGGCTTTAGCTAACTGCGTCAAATAAGCATCAATAGCGGCTGTCATCGAAGGAAACTCCGGTGTTGGCGCAGAAATTTGCAATTTTAATCCTGCTTTTTCAACGGCTTCGGCGGTGGCCGAACCGAATGCTGCAATCACTGTTTGAACTTGTTTGAACTTCGGAAAATTATCCAACAACGATTTAATTTCAATCGGGCTGAAAAATACTAACATATCAAATTTCGAAATCGTCAAATCCGTAATTTTTTCAGGCACCGTGCGATAAAATTTAGACTTCGTAACTTTGTATTTGGATTTTTCCAAAGCTTTAGGCAAGTCCGTTTTTCCAACGTTTGATGTTGGAAATAAATAATTCTCCGCACGATGTTTGTGAATCAAATCCATCATTGCTTGAAGCGATTGATTTTTTGGAAAAAAGATTTTACGTTTCCGATATTGAACGTAATTTTGCATGTAAAGTGCTGTGGCTTCCGAAGTACAGAGGTATTTCATTTCAATCGGGATTTCGACCCGCATTTCTTTTGCCATGCGAAAATAGTGATCAACAGCGTTTTTACTCGTTAAAATAACGGCTGAATAATCTAAAAGATTGATGCGTTCTTTGCGGAATTCTTTGGCTGGAACACCTTCTATTTTAATGAATTTTCGAAAACTTAAATCGAAATTGAATTTTTCTGCCAAGTCTTTGTACGGTGATTTTTCGCCTTCTTGTGGGGCCGGTTGAGAAATCAACACGTTTTTTATTCTTGTTGATAATGTTTTTTTCGCCATAATTCTCTGTTTGTCTCTTGCTTAATTTGCTGATTTACAACATTAAAATTCGGTTCAAAATCACACAAACCAAAAGGTAATATCCGATTTCGAAGGTGCAAAGGTACAAAAAATTATGGACATACGAAAATTTTGTTAATGACATAGTGACTGAAAAACTCCGAACTCCGCGCCAAATGAACCATACAGCGAATAAAAAAATCATTGTATAAACAGCACTCGTTTGAAGCCAAGAATCACCAAAAAATGCCATCAACAGTAATGGCAAAAAAAGCAACGTCAAACTTGTGTTAAATACAAATAAATTCAACAAATATTGTGTGGCAGCTGTTTGCTCTTTGAAAACCCACGCACTGATTTTTATGAAAATTACCTTAACCAAATAAAGCAACCCCACACCAACCATCACTTGCCCGTAAATAGCAATTGTTTCGGGTTCCAACATTGTCCAAAACCCCAGGATCATACCGACCCGAAACACAAACAGCGAAAAACAAAGTAGCATCAAAATAATAATCGGGAAAAAAAGTTGTTCGGAAAATACGTCGCCATCCCTCGTTAGTCGACTAAACCCACGATTTCCGAAAAGCGCTCCCAATAGTCGTCCCACACGTTTGATATTAAAACTCATCAACCACGCAAACAACACAAAACTGAAAAACAATAGCGCAAAAAACCACGCACTATAGGGGTTAGGCATTGACAAACCTTCAGTGTTGATGATTTTTAGCAAATGTCCGTCGAACATTGAAATTCGTTCAAATGTTTCAACATCAACCTTTTCCGCAAGTTCTAAAAACGGTGTTGCAAATGCGTCATCGCTGCTTTGTATGGAAGACACAGAAGTTTCAAGAATAACGGTTGCTGTGGAATCTGTTAACATAGTTTTAAAAGTCTGAACTAAAACAATAACAAAAATTCCTCTTTGGTAATATGTTTGAAGTACTCCGCAATATCTATTTCTTCTAATTTTTTCAAAAGTTCAGAACGTTCGTGTTTCATACCTATCAAATATTTTGTAATTTCTTTGACATCTTTTTTTTCAAAAAAATCGCCAAAAAATTGCGCATATTCAATATTGCCGTTTTTCACAACAAGACAGACTTCTATACTTCCTCCTACTTGCGTTCGTAAGCGTTGCGAATAGGTGTATGTGGGTGATTGGCCAAAATTCCAATCCCAAGTTTGGTATTTTTCTTTGGCTAATTTTTCGATTTGTTCGCATTCCTCTTTCGAAAATTCACGACGTTCGGCATTTGGAAAGTCTTTTAAAATATGCATTTCTATGAGGTTCATAAAATCCATAACGGACATTTTTTCATGCAAATGGTCTTCAATATTGGTTACGCGACTTTGCACAGATTTCACGGCTTTATCCTGAAATTTGTCGGAGTGTACGCGAAGCGCCTGCGATAAATCAGTGAGTTTCGACGAAAATAATAAGGTGCCATGATGCAACACGCGATTATTCCACGTGGCTTCGGCATTTCCGGAAAATTTTTTGCCGCCAATTGTCAAATCGTTACGGCCGGAAAATTCGGCATTCACGCCAAGTTGTTGCAAAAGTTCGATAATCGGTTTCGTAAACGTAGAAAAGTCGCAAATTTCATTCGGTTGTTTCGTTTTCACAAAAGTGAAGCAAATATTTCCTAAATCGTGGAATACCGCACCACCACCCGATAATCGTCGAATCACCGGAATATTTTGCGATTGCACTACATCAAGATGAATTTCAGCGTGTGTGTTTTGATGTTTACCAACAATAATCGCAGGTTCGTTTCGCCAAAGCGTAAATGCGTCACCATCAAAATGTTTTAGCAAAAATTCTTCTGCTGCAATGTTGAAATACGGTGTGGTTTCAGGACGGGAAAATATGGTCATTTTTTTAATTTTTGTGCAAAAGCAGTGTGGTTTGCGCCAATGCGTAATCCTCAGGAATACCAATATCAATAAAATAGTCCTGCGATTCGAATGCCAATAAATTCAAAGAATTTGTATAATTCTCCAAGATATCTTTTTCGAACGAAAATTTCTGAGTAGGGGCTAATTTTTTTACGATTTCGGAATTAATCAGCATAACGCCAACGTTGATAAACCCTTCATCTAACGGTTTTTTTTCTTCAAATTTGGTAATGCGGTTTTGTTCCAAAACCACACTTCCGTAGCGATCAAAATTGTGCATTTTTTTCACGGCCAAAACTATGTCGGCGTGATTTTTGTTGTAAAAATCTGCCATTTCCAGAATATTCACTTTGCAAATCGAATCGCCGTTTAAAAATGCAATAACCGGAGAGCTCAGTAAATTTAACCCTTTCAGAAGAGCACCGCCTGTTCCGAGTGGTTCATCTTCGATGGAATATAACAATTCCATGCCGTTGTAAGATTGTCCAAAATAGTCTGAGATGACTTCGTGTTTGTAACCTGCACAAAGTACCACACGTTGAATGTTTTGATCTTTACAATAATCCAGCACATAGGCCAAAAACGGACGTCCTGCAACGTCTGCCATAGGTTTTGGCAAGTCTGAAACGACTGATTTCAGACGGGTTCCAAGCCCTCCGACTAAGATTGCGGCTTCGGTTATCGAATAGTCCATGTGCATAAACCGTGTTTAGTGAATTGAAAAGGATGAACGATACATTGTTGTTGAGATAATGCTTCTATCACGCGGTATCGTGAGTTTTCAGGGCAATAAAAGAAAATATATCCGCCTCCACCGGCGCCCGAGATTTTTCCACCGCTTGCGCCTGCGCGTATAGCAGTTTCGTAGATTCTTTCAAATAAATCCGTTGAAATGTTGTCTGCCATGCGTTTTTTGTATTCCCAACCTTCATTCATAACGTTACCTATTTCGTTCAAATTTCCTTTAAGCAACGCCTCTTTCATGGTGGTGGCTTGGGCTTTAATGCGGTGCATGGCGTCGATGGATTTTTCGTTTTTTGAAGAAACGTTTTGTTGTTGTTGTTTGATGATTTCGCTGGAATCGTGCGAGGTTTGGGTGTAAAACAGCACTAAATTATTCGCCAGTTCATCCACATATTTGGCTTGAATGCGAAGTGGATTGATGATCACTTTATCATCTGCAAAAAACTCCATAAAGTTGAAACCACCGAAGGTTGCGGCGTATTGGTCTTGTTTTCCGCCCGCCATTTGCAAGTCTATTCGCTCAATTTGGTACGCCAAATGTGCGATATCATACTCGCCCAACGGCAAATTCAACCATTCCGCGAAAGCGCCAACCACAGCGACTGTCAGTGTTGATGACGTTCCCAATCCCGAACCAGGAGGCGCATCAATGTAAGTGGAAAGTTCAAATCCACAAGGTTTCATGCCAAAATCACGAACCATGCAATTGTAAACTGCCCTTTGCAATGCGCCTTTGCCATCCGTTGGTAGAGACGCACGGCCGTGCGCCTCTACGTCAAATTCAAAAACCACATTTTGATCCTCCAATCGCATGATAATTTTATTATCATTTCGCGGAATAATCGAAGCGTGTGCATAGCGATTAATCGTTGCATTCAAAATTGCGCCACCGAACAAATCGGAAAACGGCGAAACATCGGTGCCGCCACCGGCGAGACCAAGACGTAGGGGGGCTTTGCTGCGGATAATCATGTTAATTAAGAATTGAAAATTGAGAATTGAGAATTGCGGTTGTCATGGTGTTCCACTCGAAACGTTTACGTTGTTCGTTCAATGTTTGTGTGAAATATTCAGGATTTTTGGTTTCGAAAAAATCGACTAAAGCATCTGCAATGGCTTGTGGATTAGGGATTACAACGTAGCCGGATTTTCCGTCGGGAACTAATTCGGCAAGACCTCCAACGTTAGTAACCAACATTGGTTTTGTGAAATGATAGGCGATTTGTGTTACGCCGCTTTGCGTGGCGTCGCGATAAGGAAGTGCTACCAAATCCGCGGCACAAAAGTAATTTGCAACTTCGTTGTCAGGAACAAAATCGGTTTTCAAAATTAGTCTATCGTGGAGATTGTATTTTTCAATGAGGTCGAAATACGGTTTGGAATCTTCGTAAAATTCGCCTGAAACAATGAGTTTGACAGGAAGTTTTTTCAATCGTTCATCGGCAAAAGCTTCGAACAATAAGTCTAAACCCTTGTAATGGCGAATAAATCCGAAATAAAGCAGATAACGAAAATCTTTAGACAAATTCATATTTAGCAACGCTTCATCGCGAGAAATCGCATGGCCGAAATTGTCGAACATCGGATGAGGGCTCAAAATACAAGGCTTTTGAGAAAATTTTTGTATGTCATTTTTCACCGATTGGCTCATCGCAACGAATGCGTCTATCGGCTTTACAAAATATTTCGAAAGCGGTGTATCGTAAAAATGTTTTTCGTGTGGAATCATGTTATCTACAATTGACACAACTTTCGTGTGTTTATTGCGTTTAGCCAATCGTGCAATAGTTCCGAAACATGGCGCCATAAACGGTATCCAATATTTGATGATGAGTAAATCGGGTTTTTCCTTACGAATGCGACGACCGATTTTCAGCCAATTCAGCGGATTGATAGAATTTACACAACGTTCAATCGTCAGACTTTTTGGTGTTTCGCCCGATGAATATTGGGTTTTCCCCGGGAATAAAATTTTAGGATATTGCAATGAAAAAGTCAAAATTTTAACTTCATGTCCTTCGTCTTGAAATTGCTTCGCCAAACGTTCGTTGAATGCCGAAAGTCCGCCTCGAAAAGGAAATGCAGAACCAAGTATATAGATTTTTTTGGACATAATAGACTGCAAAGATACAAAAAAAAACAATGTCCGAGCCATAATTTGTAAGATTTTTTATGATTATTATGATTTTTTTTATGACGAATCTGATAACCTTTTTAATCCAAAAAATCACGGTTCAAACTTTTTTCGTATCTTTGCAAAAAAATACGACCAAATGCTACAAATCAATACCATCAAAGAACAAGCATCACATGTTATCGAACGTTTGAGTTTAAAGAATTTTAAAAATGCCGAACAGCACATTAAGGAAGTTTTAGATATTGACAAACTTCGTCGTGAAATTCAACAAAAAGCCGATGATCTTTTAGCAGAAGGGAATAAAATTGCAAAAGAAGTCGGTATTTTAATGGCCAAAGGTTTAAAAGATGAAGCCGAAAAAATTAAAGCCAAAACTGCAGAATTAAAGCAAGAAAGTAAAACGCATCTCGACAAATTGGCTGAAATAGAAAAACAACTTGAAGCAAAACTAATTTTGTTGCCAAATCTTCCACATTCCAATGTTTCCAAAGGTTTTTGTGCAGAAGAAAACGAAGTTGTTCATCAAGAAGGCGAGATGCCTAAATTGTCGAAAGACGCCGTTCCGCATTGGGATTTGTGTGCAAAATATGATATTGTGGATTTCGAATTGGGCAATAAAATCACAGGTTCCGGATTTCCTGTGTACAAAGGCAAAGGTGCGAGATTGCAACGTGCTCTAATCAATTTTTTCTTGGAAAAAGGCATCGAAGCCGGGTATACGGAAGTTCAACCACCGCTCATGGTTAATGCTGATTCCGGTTTTGGAACCGGAAATCTGCCCGACAAAGACGGACAAATGTACTACATTCCGCAAGACGATTTATATATGATTCCGACTGCCGAAATTCCGGTAACAAATTTGTATCGCAACCTAATTTTGCAAACGAAAGATTTGCCGATCAAAAATGTGGCGTATTCGGCTTGTTTCCGTAGGGAAGCAGGGTCTTACGGCAAAGATGTTCGCGGACTCAATCGTTTGCATCAATTCGATAAGGTGGAAATTGTAAACATTGCTCATCCCGAAAAATCTTATGAAATTTTGGAAGAGATGAAAGATTATGTGGCTTCGCTGATTCGTGCATTAGGCTTGCCGTTTCGCATTGTGAGACTATGTGGAGGCGATATAAGTTTTGCGTCGGCATTGACTTATGATTTTGAAGTTTGGAGTGCAGCGCAGGAACGTTGGTTGGAAGTGAGTTCGGTGTCGAACTTTGAGAGTTTTCAAGCCAATCGAATGAAATGCCGCTTCAAAAACGAAGACGGAAAAACACAGTTAGTTCACACTTTGAACGGCTCAGCAATGGCTTTGCCGAGAATTGTTGCCGCATTGTTGGAGAATAATCAAACGCCGGAAGGGATTGTTGTTCCTGATGTTTTGAGGTCTTATACAAAGTTTGATTTAATAAGTTAAATTAAAAAAATGTAACTCGCTGATAAAAAAACTATTTTTTCAAAAAAATTGCTTTTTATGATTTTTTATTGTATCTTTGCGTTTTCTATTAACAAACCAAAAAACCTAATATTATGAAAAAACTAATTCTATCTCTCGCAGTACTCGGTGTTTTGTTCACTGCCTGCAAAAAAGACCCTGAAATTGTTGCTGTAGAAGGCGTCACATTATCTCCGGCCACAGCCACAGTGTACATTGACAAAGAAGTAACTCTCACGCCAACCATCTTTCCAAGCAATGCCACTGACAAGTCCGTAACTTGGACCAGTAGCAATACAGGTGTTGCTACGGTAAACACAGAAGGTGTAGTAACCGGTCTAAGTGAAGGAACCACAATTATCACCGCAAAAACGACAGACGGTGATTTTGAGGCAAGCTCTATCATTACTGTTGATTTAGATCCTTCAATATGTATAGACCCGGACCCGGCTGAAGTAAGACATGCTTTGAACACAGCCATCCGTACGTTGGGCAATTCCCTCTATTTGGCAGGCGGCAACTTTCACGATGCCGGGCACATTATGAGCTTGCAATTGGCTGGAGACCTTATGACGGAGGATATGGTTCAGACTGGATTCGACTGGTTTTATTTCGATTACGAAATAGATAATAATCGTATGAACTATCGCCGTCCTTCCCACACGTGGCGGATGATGTATGCTGTTATTGGACAGGTTAACGAAGCGATAGAGTTGATTTGCCCTTCGACAACTAATTCGGATTTGCAAAATATCTTGGGGCAATGTTTAGCCCTCAGAGCATTTAGCTACCATATTTTGATTCAACGGTTCCAACAAACGTATTTTGGAAATGAATATCAACCCGGAGTTCCTCTCATTTTAACGTCTAAAGATGATGATGAAAGTGATTTGAGCCGAAATACAGTTAATAAAGTCTATAATCGCATCGAAAAAGACTTAATCAAAGCCATTGATTTGTTAACTGCTGCCAGACAATCCAAAGATTATATTAATAAGGCTGTTGCACAAGGCTTTTTAGCTCGCGTTTACATGTGTATGCACAAATTTGCACAAGCTGAAGAGTTGGCTCGTGAAGCTCGAACTGCTTTTCCTATTATGTCTGCTACAGAAGCTGGTGGAGGATATGGTTACAACAGTGAAAATAACTCCGAATGGATGTGGGGATTGAAAGCCACACTGGATAACACTATGATATATGTATCGTTCCAATCGCATATATGCAGTGATGGTGATGGCTATGCAGGATTAGGATCTTATAAAGCCATAGACAACCGCCTATATAATCAGATGAACACGACGGATGTTCGCAGAAACCTGCATTTTATGAATGTATCGATCGAAGTGTTCTTCAACACTAAATTCAAATCCGTACCAATGTGGCTAATGGACAATATCTACATGCGTTCTTCGGAAATGTTGTTAATTGAAGCTGAAGCTCAAGCTCAACAAGGTAAAAATGGTCAAGCAGCAACTACATTGATGGAGTTGATGAGCAAGCGCGATCCGGGTTATAACAAAGCATCTGCAACCGTTGACGACATCTTTTTGCAAAAACGTTTGGAATGTTGGGGAGAAGGCGTTATTTTCTATGATTATCGTCGTCTTAAAAAAGAAGTGAGTAGAACATACTTTACGCCGTTTAATAACCATTTGGAAAGATTAGGATTATCCGGAACCGATTGGAAATTTATCTATCAAATTCCGAGTTTTGTGCCGAACGAAAACCCATTGATTACCGAAGCTGATCAAAATCCGGTAGAGGGAGATGCATGGTTTTAACTTATTGCTAAATCAAAAAAGCGAAATTTTCATGTTTCGCTTTTTTTTTGTATCTTTGCAACATGATTCACAACCTTGGCCTCCAAAACACCCTTTTCAACCAATTCCTTAGCGAATTGCGCGACGAGACCATTCAAAAAGATCGCATGCGTTTCCGCAAAAACTTGCAACGCATCGGCGAAATTTTTGCTTACGAAATCAGCAAAACCATGAACTACGAAACGCGCGAAGTTCAAACATCGCTCGGCTCAAAAATCATGAATTTGCTTGCCCAACAACCGGTGATTTGTTCAATTCTAAGAGCGGCAGTTCCTTTGCACGAAGGGCTTTTGAGCTATTTCGATCATGCCGATAATGGCTTCATTTCGGCATACCGAAAACACAAAAAAAACGGCGAAATTACCATCCGAATGGATTACGTGGCTTCGCCCGAAATTGACAATCGAGAGCTGATTTTGTGCGACCCAATGTTGGCGACAGGTTCGTCAATGCTAATTTCATACCAAACCCTTTGTGACCTC
>JAIRRI010000077.1 GCA_031256055.1 Bacteroidales bacterium | reverse complement strand
ACAACGTTTTCAAACGTGTAGCCGGCTTCTTTTAAAATGGCTTCGATGTTTTTCATCACTTGTTCGGTTTGTTCCGCAATGCCGCCTTCAACAATTTGTCCGGTAGTTGGATCGACAGGGATTTGGCCTGAAATGTATAATGTTCCGTTGGCTTCAATGGCTTGACTGTAAGGGCCGATAGCCTTAGGCGCGTTTAGCGTGTTGATGATTTTTTTCATGACGGTTATTGTGTTTTAAATTCTAAAAATAATTGTCGGTTTCTCGGATTGAACTCTTTCTGTCGTATTTCATCACATCGCGCAGCATGGGTGAATTGAGCCTAATGGATACATTCCATTGTCTGAGATACCCGAAAGGTGTCCAAGAAAAACTCATGGTCCAACAATGCAGATCACGAGAGATATTAAATGTGGTACTGGATAATTTTTTGGTGTTAAAATCAAATCCGGAATAGAAATTAATGTTCCATTTTTGAGTTAAGTCAACGTTGCCGTTAAGCGTTAAGGTTTGTGAAATTCTTCGGTCATACATACTGAAAAATTCCTGTGTAGGGTATCCCCAAATATTGTTTTGATGATAGTCGGGGCGGAAATTACTTCTGTACTCAATTGTGTAACTGACATTTAACGACCATCGCACATCGAATGTTGCCGGTTTTTCAAAAATAGAAGCATTTTCACGTGTTTCAGTCGGTTGAGTAGTTGAATGTTCATTCCTTTCTTTTGATTTAAACGACCAACTTAAAGCAGTATTCATACTTTCGGACTTTAGGAAAAAAGGTATACGGTCAGTCTGCCAAATAAATCTGTTGTAAGCTTGGTTATTCGAATTCACATCATAAAGCGAAAATTCAGCGCGATAACGGAGCGAAAGACCTTGGAAGAGAGTTGTTCGTGCAGTCAAGGTAATGGGCGCCCAATTTAAAGAATCTGCAGCTAAATTATACGATGTAGTAAGCGCTAAATCTTCAATCAACACGATTTTTCGTGTTCCTCCCGAAAGGGTATCTTTTCGGTCGCGCACTTTCATTTCAAATCTGTTGGTAAGACCGAAATTTATACTTCCGCTTTTTACTCCTGAAGGAGGACGAGCCCAGCTTTCGTCAAAAATATTGTAACGGCGTTGCTCTCCGTTTTCGTCCTCATAATAACGATATCCGTTTGCAGCGGTTATAAAATCGGGAGATAATCTAAATCCAATGCTTGGCCTCATCATGTGTCGGAAACCTCTGATAAGTCCACGACTACTTTGAACTGTTCCGTATAAAGTGGTATTGAATGTGGTTGAATAACTGTAATCTCGTGTTGCCCAAAATCCGTATTCGCGGTTTTGTACAGCACCTCTGACAAAAGTGGTATCAATTCTGATAATCTCGCCGGCAGTGTCTTTTATTTCTCTAAAGTTCGTATCCAAGCCTCTTGTAATAGCTTTAAAATGCCATTGTTCCGAGTATTGTACCGTATGATTCCAATTGATCTTTCCTTTGAAAAGTTTGACATTCATCTCCAATGGGACATTATGAGTAATTCCGCTCTTCATCTCTTTCAACGTCTCTTGTGTCCAAAATACATTACGATTAGTATCCCTGTCCTGCCTGTCCACACCACTCATTTGGTTGTTTGCTCTCATCGAATAATTAACTTTGAAACTTTCATACCATTTCGGATTTCCTTTGCTAATCTTACGTTGAAACGGATAAATCGGATTCATTGAGAAACTTATGGAAGGAAGCGTTGCTGCAATGTCTCCGGTGGCTATATTGTAGTTCAAATTCGCAGCTGTAGCAAGATTGAAACGATTAGCAATACGCAATTGATAAGAGATATTCGACGTTGATTGATTGTTAAAACGGTCGGGAAGTGACGAACTGAATTGTTGAGATGCAGAATTGAAATAATTTACGCTGGCAGAAAACGTGCTGTTTTGATTGGCTTTATCATCTTGCCTATGAGTCCAGTCAATACGTAAACTTCTGGTTTGTGAATAGTTCGGAGTTCCGTATTCACCATCCGGCACCATTCCATTTTCCATACCGAATCGGCCACTGAATTTGTAGCGTTTCGCATATTGCAAAGCATTTCGCAGCTTCCACTCTCCGCGTGAATAGATGTCTCCGGTGATTTTCCAATCTAAGTAATCATTGATACTCCAATAAAACCCACCGTCCATAAGAAAAAATCCTTGTGTGCGGCTTTCACCGTAACTCGGAATAATCACACCCGACGTATTTTTAGTCGTGTTTGGAAATAAACCAAACGGCACAGCCAACGGGGTTGGCACATCATTCAAAAAAAACATGGCACCGCCTGTAACTACCTTATCTCCGGGAATAATTTTTGCTCGAAGTGCTTCGATATGAAAATGCGGATGCTCCAAATCGCAGGTTGTGAAACGTGCACGCTTCACAAAAGCATCATTGTTGGGCAGTTTTTTCACTAAATCGCCGTGGATAATCATTTCTCCTTCTTGAGTTACAATATTTTTTATCCGTGCTCGTTCCGACTGAAAATTATAGGTCAATTCTCGTGCTTGAAAAGTCTGTTTTTTGTCACTGAAAAAAGGCCGATCCACTTCATGCCCCAACGAATCAATTTTAGGAAATGCACTCACTTCCTGCTTAGTGAAATCCACTTCGATAAGGGCTGCTTTCAATTCAATGTCTTTGTAATTGACCTGTGCTTTTTCGTAAAGATAAGCCTTGTTGGTTCTCAAATCAAAAAAAAGTGAATCTTTGGCTTTGTAATCTATTCGGCTGTCGATTGCGGACCTGGAACGTGGAGCCGTGCTATCGCCTATAGATGCGGAATCTTTCACCACTGCCGGCGGCGGTGTTTCAGCAACCCTTGTACCTCTGTCGATAGTCACCCGTCCTCCTATTTGTGCAAAAAGAGTAGAATTGCTGCCCAAAAATAGGATAAACAACGTGATAGATGGTATTGATATTAAAAATTTTCTCAACAAATTCAAAAATATTTTGTATCTTTGCGGGATAAAACAAAACTACAAAGATAAGCATTTTTTACGACATGGAAAAACATAAAATTAAATTTATGAAAAAATTGATTGTTTTTGCTTTATTTTTAGGACTTTGCAATGTTCTCTCCGCATCCAAACTTCGAGTGGTTGTACTTGATGCCGGACACGGCGGAAATGCCCCCGGAGCAGTCGGAAAATTTGCAATGGAAAAAGATATCGCTCTTGCGGTTACTTTGGGATTGGGGAAAATGATCGAATCCCATTTCAGCGATGTAAAAGTGCATTACACGCGAACAACCGATGAGACCGTAGAAGTTTGGAAACGCCCGCAAATAGCAAATAAGTACAAAGCAGATTTGTTTATTTCCATTCACTGCAATTCCAGCGAGCTCAAAAAAGGTATGCCGTATCCGAGAGGATTTGAAACGTTTGTAATGGGATTACACAAAAGCGAGGAAAACCTTGCTGTTGCTCAAAAAGAGAATGCTGCGATTTTTTTGGAAGAAAATTATGAAAATCTTTACGATGGTTTTAACCCAAAATCACCGGAGGCTTACATTATTTTTTCGTTGTTTCAAAACGCCTATTTAGACCAAAGCTTAGATTTTGCCTCACGTTTGCAAAGACACTATACCAACCATATTCCATCGGTGGATAGGGGAGTGAAACAAGCCGGATTTTTGGTGTTGTTCGGTGCAACTATGCCGAGCGTTTTGACGGAAATCGGATTTATTAATAACCCCGAAGAAGAAAAATTTATGGCTTCTCGCGAAGGACAGGAGAAAATCGTAACGGCTTTGTTTAATGCATTCAAAGAGTACAAATATGCGCTCGACGGATTCAATAATCAAAGCGAAATTGCAGACAATAACCAAAGTGAGATTGTGAATGGAAAATCCGATACGGTCAAATCGTCAACCTTTGCAACTTCTATGGCTGAACAGATCTCCGTGTTTACCGAAACTCCGATAAGTCCTGAAAAATCTGTTGTCTCGGAAGACAGTTTGGTGATTAAAATTGTGCCGAGAATTGTTTACAAAGTACAATTTGCGTCATCATCCATAGACAAACCGCTGAACGCTCCTGAATTCAGGAATATCGAAACCCCCGGAAAATACGCGCATTTGGGTATGTACAGATTTACATCGGGAGAATTCAAAACGATGGAAGAAGCCACAGCGGCTTTGCGAAAAATGCAAAATCAAGGCTATCGCGATGCGTTTGTTGTGGTGTTTAAGGATAACGAACGAGTTACACCGGCAGAGGCGTTGAAAATTTTACAAGAACAAAACTAAACTATGAAACTATCTAAAGAAATTAGAATTGCAATCGTGTCCATTATCACGATTGTAGCGTTTATCCTCGGAGCAAATTTTTTGAAAGGCAGAAACTTTTTTAAGCCGGAAAAAACACTTTATGTATATTATGATGATGCTAATAATTTGATTGCTTCGTCCTCAGTGTTTTTTAAAGGTATGAAAGTCGGACGCGTTGACAAATTAGAATTTGTCGGTACGCTAAATCCGCGAATCAGGGCGACGATCATCATCAATGAACGTTTGGATATCCCTAGAAATTCAATTGCTCGCATTGCTACAGCCGATTTGTTGGGAACAAAAATTGTGGAGTTAATACTGAGTTCCGAAACTGAATTTTTGAAAGATGGTGACACGTTGATTGGTGAAGTGGAAGTGGATATGATAACCGAAATCACTACACAATTGATGCCGATGAAAGATAAAATTGAAAGTTTGGCGACGTCGTTAGATGTGTTTGTAACAGCGATGGATGCGACGTTTAATGAACAGGCGCAACGCCAAATTCAAAGCAGCATTCGAGATTTGAGCGTATCGCTGAATAATGCGAAAAATTTGACTTCATCAGCGAATAAACTATTGGATGACCAACGCGAAAATGTAGATAAAATACTTAAAAATTTTGCAAAAATCAGTGAAGATCTGAATAAGGTAGAATTCTCAAATACGGTAACTTCTTTACAAAGCACGCTTGCTCAAACTGAAGAGTTAATTAAAAAATTGAACAGCGGTGAAGGCACAGCTGGACAACTTTTGCACGACCAAAGGCTTTACGACGAATTGACGAATTCTGCTACGAATTTGAACAAATTGTTGGAAGATTTAAATGCCAATCCGAAGCGCTACGTACACTTTTCACTATTCGGCAGAAAGTCAAAATAAATCATGTTTTCAATCGGTATTTTCGGACGACGAAATGTCGGAAAAAGTTCGCTTATTAATGCTTTGACCGAGCAAAATTTGGCAATTGTTTCCGATATACCTGGAACAACCACCGATCCCGTCAAAAAATCCATCGAACTGCTTGACATTGGAAAGACTGTAATCATTGACACAGCCGGATTTGATGATAATAGCAAACTTGGGCAACAACGTGTCGAAAAAACCAAACACATTTTACAACAAATTGATTTCGCAATTTTAGTTTTCAGTGAAAATCAATTCGGACACTACGAAAACGAATGGATTGAAAATTTTCAAAAATTTGATGTGCCGTTTGTAATTGTCCATAATAAATGCGATTTGGAACCGGTAGAGATGCACGGCCGTGCGTCTCTACAATCCCAATATTCCACCACCGTCATCAATGTTTCCGCAAAATCAAAAACCAATTTGCAAACCATTTTCGACGAAATCAAAAAATGTAGAGACGCACGGCCGTGCGTCTCTACATTAATCGCCGATTTAATTTCACCAAACGACGTCGTTTTATTAGTCACTCCCATTGATTCCGAAGCCCCCGTCGGCCGTTTGATTTTACCACAAGTGCAAACCATCCGCGCAATTTTAGATGAACATGCCATTGTGATGGTTTGCCAAACTGAACAATTGCAACAAACCCTCGACGCTCTGAAAATACTACCGTCATTAGTGATTACTGACAGTCAAGCCTTTTCGGAAGTTGAAAAAATAGTTCCCGAAAACTGCCGTTTGACGAGTTTCAGCATTTTATTGGCACGCCAAAAAGGCAATTTTGAAATTTATTTGAAAGGCACACCGCATATTGACCAATTAAAAGATGGCGATAAAATTCTGATTTTAGAATCCTGCACACATCAACGCTCCTGCGACGACATTGGTCGTATCAAACTCCCGAATTTACTGCAAAAACGAACAGGGAAAAATCTAAATCTCGAATTTGTTTCGGGGTTATCACCGCTTCCCAATGATTGGGAAAGTTTTGCGATGGTGTTTCAATGTGGTGCGTGCATGATTACGCAAAAACAACTTCATAATCGTTTGAAACCGTTTATTGAAAATGGAATTCCGATTTCCAATTACGGCATGGCTTTAGCGTTTTTGAATGGAATATTTGAAAAGTCTACAAAATTTTTATAAAAAGAAAAACGCCCCCATAAGCCGGGTCCTGTTTTAATCTGTCATTTATCTCGACTTGCAATTGCTTGCAAGCTCTATCGTTCGACCCCCCGTCATTGCCCGAGCCCAACTTAGCAGACGGTATATTTGAACTTTCAACCCATGAAGTTTACCTCAACGTTTGTTGCCAAACGTTGCGGGAGCTCTTACCTCCCGTTTTCACCCTTACCCCTCGCGGGGCGGTAATTTTCTGTGGCACTTGTTGTCGTTGTTTTCACAACGCCTTCCCGTTAGGAAGCATGGTGGCTCAGTGTTGCCCGGACTTTCCTCTGCAAAAATTTACAGCGACAGAACGGAGCGTTTTTCTTAGAGTACAAAGGTACTAAAAAGATTTGAGACACGCAAGCCTTTTTGCAAATTTTCATAATAATATAATAACAACATGTAATTTTGTTAATAATTTTTTGTCAAAATAATGAAAATATTGGGAAATTTTGTGTAATTTTGCAGAAATTTAATGTCCCTTTCAATGTCCCTTTTGTAAAAATTCAACTCTAACTATGGCATCGTTTTCGATAAATTTACTCCATTCGCGTTCGCGATCTGATGGCAAAAAACAAATTGTCGCCAACGTGAGTGCACATGGAAATGCCCTTATTAGAACCGGAATTTTTATTCTCGACACAGAATGGGATACTAAAAAAAGAGCCGTTACAGGGAAAAACGCAAGAATATACAATCGTGCGTTAGATATTTTGATTGGGAGCATACAAACCACATTTAACATGCTGTTTCTACAACAAAAAATTAAAATCATCACAGCAAAAGAAATCAAACAAATTATTGAATCTGGCGGATATGAATATAGTGAGAATAATAATCTTGTTGTATCTACAAAACGCCCGAAAAACCTTGCTATGACAGATGAAGACAGTGCTTGCTTTTTTGATTTCATTGATGAAACACTTGCACGAATTAACAAAAAGAAAACTCGCGAAACTTATGCCGGAACCAAAGAAAAAATACGCCAGTTTTATGAAAGCGAGAATCCTGCTGATAGTGCTGACGAACTGACGTTTGATGATATTGATGTGGCGTTTGTCAAAGGTTTTGATTCATACATGGAAAAGAAAGGGCTCGCCGTAAATTCACGCTCAATATATCTTAAAAAACTCCGAAAACTGTACAACGATGCGATTGACGAAAACAAGGCTTCGTTGGAAGTGTACCCGTTTCGCAAGTTTAAAATAAAAATCGAAGACACCAAACATCGCGACATGGAAATCGAAGACTTGATACTCCTTCGCGATTATGCTTGTAAACCGCATCAACAACAGTATATCGACATGTTCTTTTTAGGATTTTATTTGATTGGAATAAATATGATAGATCTTTGCAATCTTACAGAAATAACAAAAAGCGGACGAGTAGAATTTAGACGTTCCAAATCGGGGCGTATCTATTCCATAAAAATGGAACCGGAAGCATTGGAAGTAATCAACAAATATCGTGGTAAAAAATATTTGATTGATGTAATGGAACGCTATGGCGACTATGCAAACTACTTGCATATGTTGAATAAAAATTTGAAAGAAATAGGAGCTGATAAACAAGAAAAGAAAAAACAAAAACAACCGTTTTCGCACCTTTCATGGTATTACGCACGCCACACGTGGGCGACAATAGCTGCCGAGTTGGATATTCCTGACGACATCATAAAAATGGCTCTCGGACACGGCAAAAAAACCATAACAGATATTTATATCAAACGTAATCAAAAGAAGGTTGATGATGCTAATCGGCAAGTCATAGATTATTTAAATAACTACAAAAAAGAAAACCAAAAAATCATAAATTTATGGGACGACAAGGAGAATCAAAAAATCGCGATCAACGCCTAAAAAAAATCGCACAACTCGTAAAACGCTTAGAAGAATTTACAAACTTCAAAGGCGAATCCATCAACGAGTTGACTAAGGCATTACAAATTTCCGCAAGTTATTTTTCTGCTTCCAAAAGAGGCGAAGGTATCATTGGAGCGGATGTAGTCATTATGATACTTGAACATTATCGCGACTTATCGCCGGACTGGCTTTTGTTTGGCACAGGCTCAAGGCTGCGTGGTGGTGTTGAACAAGAAAACAAAGTAACAGCCATTTCCAGCAAAAAAAGCAAATTGGAAGAAGAACTGAAAAAAAGTGTAGAAAAAACAAAAAAGATGAAGGCTGTGTTTCAAAGATTGGTAACCTCAACCGAAAAATCGTTGGAAGAGCTTGCGGAGCTTCATTCTAAGGTAAAATTCTAAAATCAAATTTACGGCAAAAAAGTCTGTTTATTGCCGTAAATTTGATTTTATAAATTACTGCTTTTGCTGATTTATTCTATCGTAATACTCCAGTGCTTTTTTGGCAATTTCATTCAATGATACAGTATATTTCAGTATTATTTTCGTCATTTTTTCTATTTCTCTAAGCAACATTTTGGTGTCTTCAGGCGACCAATTTGCTTGTAAATAGCGTGTAATTTGATTGTAATTTTGACCGATTTTCCTAATTTGTTGGGTATATGTACAGACTGCGATGTTGAATTTTTCGCCTGTTGTGTCGTGAGTTTCAACATACATTTTTTGATTGAATAAGTGTTTTCGCACGTACCGAGAAATATCTTTTTGACCGAATTGCTCGGCTCTTTGCAAAATCAAAGCGTACTCTTTTTCGGTAAGTCGAAGATTAACCCTTCGGCTTTTGTTTTCTGACGGTTTTGGTTTTCTTTGCATGTAATTGTAATATTTGATTTTTTACACTGTTAGGTACATTTATTTTGATTGTTTTTCAAAGGACGACACTTTTGTCCCATTTTATCAAAAATCTGACTTTGGAGGATTTTTCTTTTGCGATGCAAAACACTTTTGTATGACAAAAGTACACCTTGCCAATCGCAGGTGCGATTATTTTTGATGTCCTTTTTGTATGTCAAATTGTTTAATTGATTCATATAAATTTTGACGATTAGTGCCTGTTCGATTCGCAATTCGGAGTGTTTATGCCTTCACGTTAGGGCTGTATGACTAGTCCAGTGGTAAATCTTGATGTTTTTAACTTAATGTTTTGGTATTTTGAGCATTAGTTGACTGCATTTTTGCAAATTAATTTTTTTGCATTTTTTTGTTTTTTTTAATTTGTCAATTTTTCTTTTAATTTTTAAATTAAATTATTTTGCAAAATTACAAAATATATTTCAACAAAACAAATGATGTTTATATTATTATGCAAATATTATTGTCGAATTTTTGACAATTTTCTTTTTTTTCATAGAAAACCAGTTGCAGGGTGGGTAGTGTGATTGTAAACTCTACCAAATAACTACATTACTCAAGTCTGATTTTTTGTCGAGGATGTTTTGTTAAAAGAATTTCTTTCTGTTTTTCCATATTGACATGCGTATAAATTTGTGTTGTTGTTATAGAGCTATGTCCCAAAAGAGTTTGGATGTATTTAAGATCGACGTCTTCTTCCAAAAGTAATGTGGCAAAGGTGTGTCGAAAAGTATGAGGAGTGATGCGTTTATTAATCTCGGATTGTTTGATATAATTTTTGACCATAATTCTTACAGATTGTGTAGATAGACCATTCCCAAGCCGATTGATGAAGAAAGGTTGGTTAGATTGTATCTGTTCTGAAAAAAGATTGATGTAATTCTGTAATGCCTGAATGGTCTCTTGCTGGCAAACTTGGATCATTCGTTCTTTACTCCCTTTTCCAAAAATCTTTATGACACCTTGTTTCAAATCAACATCATTAATCTGCAATTGACACAACTCTGAAACTCTCATTCCAGTAGCAAACAACAATTCAATAACTGTAATATCTCTAATCATTGATTTGTATTTATATTTTTTTCGGTCAATATTATTAAGCGATTGGTAAAGCATATTTAGGATTTTCCGGATTTCGTCAATGTTCATAACCGTAGGTAGTATGAACGCGTCTTTCAGACGAATTTTTAAACGATGAAACGGACTATAAAAATCATCGTTTTCGTATTCCAAATAGTTGAACATAGCTTTCAAACAAGCCATCTTGCGTTTGATTGTTTTTGTTTTGAATAACGATAATTTTTGAAGATATTCCTTCAAAATGATTTTGTCAATCTTTCGCACATCATTGCGAATATCTTCGCTTGAAACGAAATTCAAAAACTGATCCAAATCCATTGTGTACGCCTCTATGGTTTTAGTGTTTAAGTTTTTTTCAAATTGACAATGAGTCAAAAATTCATTAATGGTTGATTGTAGTGTCATATTTTATTTTTTTAGCGTGCAAAAATACTAATATATTGTCGAAAAATCAGAATGAATAACCGATAACTATAAATTATGCGTGATTTATCAAAATATACTCAACCGTTCGAATTCGAACATATCACTATTGAGGGTCCAATAAAAATAGAGGATATTTCCGTTGTTATACCTGCTTTTAACAATCAAAATAGTTTAGACCGGCTTATTCATTCTTTTTTGAATATGGAAGGTGAAGTGCCCTTAGAAATTATAGTTGTAGATAATAACTCCACTCCTTCTTTAAAAATATCAACATCTTCAAAACCAAAAATTCCAATCCATTTATTCTACTGCAAGAAAAAAGGAGCTGCTGCCGCAAGAAATGTAGGAATTAGTAAAGCAAAAGGTAAATGGATACATTTTTGTGATGATGACTGTATAGCTACACCAGACACTCTGAAAGGGTATATAATAGACCAAAATGGCTCAATTGCTTACAATGGAAAAATTGTTGCTTTGGGAGCAGATATATTATCTAATTTTTATCAAGCTCAGGGGACTTTGACTCCTCCACCTTGTAAGTATGGAAATATGGAAAATATTCCTATGTACATTGTGACTGCTAATGCACTTGTAAATAGGGAAATATTACAAAAGGTAAACGGATTTGATGAAGATTTTCATATTGCTGCAGAAGATATTGATATTAGCATTAGACTTTTTAAACATGGGCTAATATCATACGCTCCTCATAGTATAGTAGAACATGATTTTAGTGGTGGAATTTATCGATTTATTAAACGTTTTATAAGGTATGGAATTGCTAACAAGCATTTGGAAAGGAAGTGGAAAATAAAAAGGAAACCAAATTATCATAAGCCTGTAGTAAAAACCAAAGTGCATAAAATGCTTAGATATTTAGAATATTACTCTTTGCTTATCGGATATAAAATGACTAAATTATAACTAAATAACGAAAAATGAGTAATAAAAAATTTATAATCTCATTGGTAATTATCATTGTTGTAACTTTAACTTTGATAGCTTCTTTATTTTTTACTATTCCTGATAGTAATAAAATAGATAGCATTTTAATAAAAGATACTGTGAGATTTGAAATACTAAAGAGTCTTTTTCAATTACTATTTGTTATTATCGTTGGCGGTGTAATTGCTTATTTTTTTAAATCTCAAGAAGCGGCAAAAAAAGAAGAAAATAACAAAAAAGAAAAAGAAAAAGAAAAAAGAAGTCAGAGTAATGAAATAAGAGTTGAATATCTTGATCGTTTAGGCAAAATATATCGAAATGTAAAAAAAACACGAAGAATTCTTACTGCTGGTGGTTTGACAAGTAAATACGGCAATCCTCCTTCAATAATGACCGAACAGCTAATTTGTTTATATTGCGAACAAATGGAGCATTTGAATAATAATCAATTAGAATTGGAATGTTTAAAGATAGAATCAAAAAGTATTCCTGCTATTGTTAATTTGGAAGGGATAGGCACATCATTGAATAAAATGAAAGATTATCTAAGGAAAATACTACATGAATATGAACGAATTGCATTTAAGTTTGACAATGGCATAAAAATAAATTATTCAAATCTTGTACAACTTGATGAATTTACATATACATCAACAAAAGATTTTAAATTTCCTAATAGTTATGACAAACGATACAGATTTTTAGAAAATTTTGTAATGCAATATGATATTATAATAGCAAAAATTGGAGAAAATCTTCAAAATTTTCATACCTCAGAATAAAACATAGAACATAACCATCGTAGGATGATGATTCTTTTGAGTGAATGCAGAGCCTACGAGCAATCAACATAATTATTATGAACTACTCAATCATTGTTCCTTACCATAGCAATAGCAATTACCTGCATTTATGTTTGCAAAGTTTGATAGATACAACTCCCAATACTGTTGAAATTATAGTTGTAGTGAATAACAACAGTGAAAGGGAGTTTAATATAGATATATCATACGATAGGGTAAAAGTTATTCGAGTAAAACAAAACTTAGGTTACTCAAAAGCGATAAATCTTGGAGTTGAAAATTCTAAAGGAAAGTATTTAATCTTTTCAGATTCAGACACTGTTTATTTTGACAAAAATTGGTTTTCGAATTTAACATTGTTTTACGCCTCAAAAGAAAATATAGGAATTGCAAGTTCAAAGTTAATAAATCCATCAACCGGGCGAATAATTGATTTTGGTATGGCATTATCTAAATACAACAATGCACATCCTTTTATGGATAGACCTATGGATTTTCCGCCAACACTAAAAAACCGGAGAGTACAAATGGCTTGTTCTGCTAATATGATAATAGAAAGAGAGTTATTTTACAAATTAGGTATGATAGATACAGATTTAGTGAATTTTTATCAAGATACAGATATTTGTTTAAAGCTTAAAGACCATGGTAAAGAATGTTGGGTAGTGGCGAATTCTTTGGCTTATCATAAAGGTTCGTCTTCCGGGATTAATAGAACCAGTTATAGAGCAGATATTAAAGGTTACTATATGGCGAAAAATTTTCATCGAATGAAAATAGATTTAGACAACTACTTTCGAATAAATTATGATTATTTTAAAAATGAAACAGAGTGCTCAATTAAGCCAAAATATCTTTTAGTTGATTGTTCCTCTGTAGCAGACAGAGAGTGGTTCTACAAAGTAATAGAACAATATTTTCCCCTATATGAAACCTATGAAATGAGCCATCCTGTACGCGACATTTCTCATATATCACTAATTGATCATCTCGGAACAAATATTTTAAAAATGAATGTTCCTATAATATATTTTGTAGATAGATTTATTTCACTAGAAAACAACTCTATTTGGGAAGATTTTAGGGATTGTTCAAACGACATTATAATTGACAGAAATGCTAATATAATCTCATATTCAAGTGTCAGGCAATAGACACTCTTGAGAAAAACATGACAAAAATTTAGAACGTAAAAAAAAATTTAACCAATGATTGGATAGTCAAATTTTCCATCATTATACACACTCCGAGGGGTGCATGTGCCCAAGAAAGAAGCAAATTCATCGTCATTCATTTGCATTATAGAATTAATTTTTTCTCTTACTACGATACTGCGTAAAGATTTTGTCATCTCAATATATTTCCTTGATTTTTCTTTGTTTTTATTTCCTCTAAAGAAACAAGAAAGAGCTATAAAATGATCTATATTATATTCTTCTGCCTGAGAATTTGTTACTGCTAACTGGAATTGCTCTATTGATTGTAGAAAAATTTCAGAAATTATATCCTCGTCCTTTGCTTTAAATTTTTGGTAGAATTTTCCCTCAAGGAAAAGAACTTTCCAATAAGATCTATTGACTTGATAGCGAATTGACCAATCTATTGCTTTATTTATACAAGATTGCAGTTCGGCATGATCCATTTTTACATTTAGGCTGATATTTGAAAGCACTATAAGTAAAAGATATTTTACCCCAAAAAAGAAAATAGAATGAGCTTCACAGTATTTTACCCCGTCGTAAAGCAGCTGGATGCCTTTTTCATTGTTCCCTTCTAATAAGTGGATTTGAGCCTCATAGAGTTGTAGCATCGCCCGTTGACTGCTCATCTCATTTTTATTACTGTTATAAAGAATTGCTGCAGACTTCCATAAAGATAAAATTTGGGATTTGTTTTTTATATCTCTACCGTACACATTTGCAATGTCTATATAATTTTTAATGGCGAGTTCATCACAACCTATTTTTTTTGCAATTTCCAAAGAATCATTGCCGAAATTTAGAGCATCTTCTTTTAGATCTACTGCCTTATAAACAACACACAATCTATTATACACTTTACCAAGGCTAGTGTCCGATTCGATAGTATCTTTGAAGTCATAGTTTGGAATATCTTTTGCCGTTTTTTCTAAGACTTTTAGAGCTTCTGAATCTTTATGAACAGCGATACATGCATTCGCTAATTCGTGATTGAAATTAGCATATGAAATGCCATACTTCATGAACTCCGCTTCATTTTCAAGAATAAATTTTCCTGACTCTTGCAAAAGAGCTGCATGTTCATTCAGATTTTGAAAAACTTGTAAAATTCTCCCTAATCTCAGAAACACATCCAAGACAGTATTTTTTTCTATATTTATTTTATTATTCAACAGTATTTTATGTAGAGAACGTACAAATGGGATTAAAAAATCTTCATATTGAAAATCTAAGAAAACCTTATCTATCGCCTTTCTCAACACTTCCTCTTCTACCGCATTGAGTTTTTCTAACAATATAAAGTATTGGTGAAAAAAGATATTTGTAATTGAATTGTTTTTTAAAAAATTTAAATAATTCGAATAGTCTTTTTGGGAATATTCTCTAATATATTTTTTATAAAAGCAAAGAAATAATTGGTGATGATAAAATGACACCTTTTCTTTCTCATCTATCTTCAAGAAACCAAGCCTTTCTAAGAAACGAATGTTCTCAGTCGTATGATCATATTTTTCAACGTAACCACAATCAATTTTGTTAAAAACACACAAAAACTTCAGTGTATCTTCAACAGATTTCAAATTAATATTTCGGTTGTTTTTGTTGTTAGATTTTGCTAACTCCCACCTTTTGTAAATTAGTTCTCCTAAATTTTTCGGAAAATCTTGTTTTAAAATAGTATTGAATGTAGATATATTTGACACATAAAGTCTATCGTCTGAGCGCTCTACGGCTCCATTCTGTTCCAAATACAGCAATGTTTGTTCAATGAATAGAGGTCTATTTAAGACGTGCTCTTTAAATAGTTCCGTTGTTTTTGGATATTTTAATGAGAATGGCTCATCATCTTCGTCACGAATAGGCTTTATACAATTATCAAGGTACAATTCATAAGCGTTATCATCAAAACCAACGACCTCTTCATTAAGAAATGTATTTTTGTCATTTTTCAATTTGAATCTTTCAAATAGGTCAAACGCTTTGGTTTCCCTATAAATCAAATTAGTGTTAAAGCAACTTATTAAGACGAATTTTGCAGGAGTATTTTCCATTCGGGATACAATACCATTGATGAAATCAAGACCTGCTTCGTCAAAATTTTGTAAATTATCAATTATTAGTGCGACCTTATTTGTTTGTATACCTGCTAAAAACAAGTCGATACATTCATTTACTTTATCGCGTGCTGTAAAAGTTGGATTATACAATAAATCATAGGCAAATTCGTTTGTTTTTGCGGTATCCGCAGATTGTTCAGTTTGTATTAAGGGTAATTTATAAATACGAGATAATACCTTTTTTATAAAAAATTCAAAATTTATCTCACTAGTATCTTCTCCATTGAATTTTAGAATATTAAAATCTTCTCCAAAAAGAACTTCCGAGTATTCTTGTAGTATTCTTGATTTTCCGGTGCCGCTTTCTCCAGACACATTTACAAAAATAGGTTGGCTTCTGTTTAGTGCCAATTTTTTAAATCGGTCTAACATTTCTGTATATTCTTTTCCAATTAAAGGGGTTTTTATTATTGATGAAACATGAATTGTTTTTGATTTTAACTTAACTATTTCTTCCTTTTTTGGACTGTCTAATTTAAGAATAAAGTTAGGAAGGTTTATCTTTCCACATTTCATAGCTTTAAAGTAAAATCGGTGAAAAAACAAATTTCCTCTTGGAATATTTAATTTTAGTGTTTTTCCATCATTTCTTATTGATCTATTTAGCAGAAATAATGCATCCGAAGCAGAATCCGAGATGGATAATTGTCCTTTCAGTTTTTCAGTGGCACTTAAGTTTCTGATGAATATGTCAATGGAAAAAATAGAATAGATATATAATTTTTTAATTTTCGGGTCTTCGATTTCTTCTCCATAATACTCTATTTCAGGATCTTTTGAAAAATTAATTTGAGTTGTATAAAGGTGTTCATCTGCAATTTTTTTATATTTAAATTTTGAAAAAAAACGTTTCGTTATTTCTGGATTTGACAAAATTAGTGATTCAAGAGTAGTGTCGTCATAGACTATTATTTCCACTCCTGCATTATTTTGAAACTGCGACAGATGCTTTATTGCATTACTATTTAAGGGAGAGTAAGAGAAGAAATAAATAGTGTTTGGCTTGTCAATTATTGCCATCACTAACGTTGGAGAAATAATCTTGATAGATACATTATCTTGATACATTTTACATTCTGCCCATATTTTTCTATGTCTATCTTCAAAATCTCTGCTTCTATCCCAACTGATTTTTGTTTCATTCAAATTTCTTATGCCTAACATCGGTAAAAGCTCTTTAACCAATGATTCAAATTTAACTCCGTCAAATTTTCCATCATCTTTTTTAAATTCTTTCTCAAAATCAGCTGTCAAATACTTCATAATTTATAGTTATCGGTTATTCGTACGAATTAATTTTCTTCTTGGTAATAAACCTTGTAAAACTTCCCTTTTTTATCTTCGCCTTGCTCAATAAGATTACGATTGCCGTGAATGTAGATATGGAAGTTTTTATCCAATTTTATAACGCTTTTTAATAAGCGTGCTTGTTTTTTTACAGCACTTTCAGAGATGGTGAAATGATCAGCAATATCTATGTCGAAGTCCTGCTCGAAGGTTGTTTTGTACTTTCTGAAACTTTTGATTACATCAGCGTCTTCCATCACTTCATTGGCAAACTCTTTCAAGTCAAAATTGTCCCTTTCTTTAAAAAATTTAACCGATTTGTTTAACAATTCTATTTGATCGGCTTTGGAAACCTCGAATTGATGAGGCAGTTCGTCTTTTATGAAATGCTTGGCGAGTGTTAAAACACTTTGCGTATTGTAGTATTCGTCTTTGCGAGGGCACACGTGCAAAAAATCGTCTATCCAATATTGGGCATCTACTCCCTTGTTGGTGTTATCCACAACCGCAACAATATAACCGTTTTCTCGTTCTGTATTGAAAATTAAACATCCTTTATCTAATTTGTTAATGTTGATGCCTTGTTCGCTTTCTATTTCAAAGCCATCACCTTCAGGATATACTTTTAAGAATGTATCTTTATTTTCCGATTTAAATAATCCAACTGCATCAACTGTTTTTCCGTCAATAATACAATCTTTGAAATAAACGGTGTAAAATTCGCCACCTTTGATTTTTGGATGATCGCTTTGTTCATACAAATGCTTGGCAAGGTTTATGGACTGTTCTAAAAGGTTTTTGTGGTTATCGAAAATTTTACTTGCACAAACAAAAACTTCATTCATATTTATATCAATATCATGGTAGAAATTGAAGTATTCGAAAGATTTAAAAGGGGAAAGAAAATAGTTTGTCAGAATTTGGCTTATATCATCATCAACAGACAAATTCCGCTTAGATAAATAAATATTCTCCTGATTGACTTTATTACCAACGGAATGAACGGCGATATTCTTTATTTTTGACTGATTTGACTGTATCACTGTGCAGTTGTATCTATGTTTATTGGTTTTTGTGTCAAAAGAAAAATTATTAAAACAATCAGTAGTATTATCGGTACACTCCAAGTAATGCATCTTATAATTGCAACTCGCCTGTTCTGTTTTTTCCATTCTTTATCGACTGTTTCAAACGATTCTTGTACGACTTTATTTGTTGTTTTAAACGATTTTTTATATCGATCGATATTTTGACTTATAAATGTTAGTGCACTTTTTTGGTTTCTTATAAACAGATCAATTAACACGACAAAAACAAACAAACTGAGAACTATACCGATATTTTTATTGTCTAAAATATTTTCAAAGTCTATGTTTGCAACGGCAAGAACAAATGCCGTTGGAATTGCAATTAATTTTGTTTGAGCATCGTTTATAACAGATTGTATTTTTTTTGAATACTCTAACGCCTCATTATCTAATTCAGCTTGGAGTTTGTTGTAAGAAAAATCTCTAATGTAATACTGGTAAGCATTATTTGCTCGTTCAAAAAAACTGTCTATATTTGATAATAAAAATCCAAACTTATCATTGTCATCTTTTGTACTTAAAAAGTCTATCAGCTCGTTGACAAAAATCATTTTTTCTTTAGAGTCACTGTTTTTTAATATCTCACTAACTTTATTTATGTTGCTAATGTTATTTTCTGAAATGTTGTGAATATCTGTCGCACTATATACGAATGGGAGTAGTAATGCTTTATCTTCTCTGAATATTATAGAGAAATCATCACCTGCTTCCGAATAACAATGCTTTGCATTTTCTTTTATAGTGTCAATCAGCGAAATAACTGCGGTATAAGCATTAATAATTGCTCCACATTCAGTACTAAAACAATTAATATCTCTAACATAGAATTGATGTGTGGGAATAGTGTATTGATTCTTTTTTACAAACCTGTCTAAATTTTCATAATATCCCATTTCTGTCAGTTCGTACAAAGATAATTCAATATTTACAGAATCCCCAACACGTAAATCTTCAAAAACAACAATATCTCCATTTCTATTAAAAGACTTGATACAATTTCGGGTATTTAGTAAATTTAAACAGTTTAAGTCTCTAACATTGTGACTTTGTATAAAAATACTTTCTCCTACAATTTCAGTATTTGATGAGTTTATTATGTGTACTAATTGATCAAGCATATTCTTTAATTTGTAATTTGATCTGAAAGAGAAATGTTTTTGATAGTTAATTGTTGCTTCTTGTCATCATAAATAACTCGTTTGTCAAGTAGCAATTCTTTGCTGAATTCTATCGTTAATTTACCTTCTTTATCTTTATATTTTACTGAACCGATTCTATTCAAGACTGTTGGATCTCCGCTAATTATTTCATCAACTGCATACTCTTCACCAGATGCAAATTCTTGAAATAACGTTGGATTTTCTATATCAATGAGTGCAGATATTGCAACTAAAGAAATTTCTCTCTTCTCTTTTATGCATTCTTTACAATGACCTGAAACTTTGTTTTTGGTTTCCAAAGTTTGTTCTTGAGTGTAATTATTTTGTTTACAAAAATGCTCAAGTGCATTCGCAAGTCTTCTTGAAGATTCTGTGTTCGTGGTTTTATTAGCACTACCAATAAAGTTCATAAAGTAAATACTTAGCTCCTTATTTCCTTTGATTAAAGATAAATATGTTTTAATCTCAGAGTTAGGATTATTTAAATAATCGTTCCATTTCGTAATATTAATTTGACAAGCAAAATCAATTTTATTTAAATCAATATTTTTTATATCCTCAATGGTTAATTTATCTTCGTTAAACACATAACCATCTTTATTGTTGATGGCTAACACTAAAACAAATTCTGATTGTTTTGCTGTATCAGAGTAATGAGCAAATACGATAAACCCGCCTGTTGCTGGTGCTACATCTTTTATTTTATCATCATAATGCTTCATACAGCTACACGAAAAATCATAAAAGTTTTGTGGCTTGGCCTTGTTATATGACACAAGTGCTTTTCGAAACTTATTATTTTCAAGATCATCAAAAATACCGTAGGTTGGGGCAGACTTTTTATAATATGCCTCTGATGTAATCGCAATAAATCTCCTTTCTTTATCAGCAGGTGTAATTAGTGCTTTCGCCAATTTTACAGATGTTCGATTTCTTTCTCCTGCAATTTTGTTTATTTTGTGGACAACAAATCCTTGTAGATTTATATTGTGTCCAATTTTTCTAATTTTCTTTGCCATAGTTTATGTTTTAATATTGTTCTCGCCAATTCATCGATGTCAGTAAAAGCTAATCATGAAATACAAGGAGTGGTTAATTTCTTTATTACAATTTTTCTGCAAAGATACAAAAAAAACACAAATATCAAAAAAAATCGTATCTTTGCAAAAAAAAAATTATGATAAAATAGTCGACAAAAGAAATACATAGGATAGCGTTTACGGTTATTCTGGTTGTACGAAGTTCCACAGCTATTGCCTTTTTGGCATACAACCCCAAAGAATAAGTTAATGAACGCTCACGAAT
>JAIRRI010000052.1 GCA_031256055.1 Bacteroidales bacterium | reverse complement strand
TCTTCTCCGTATGTATTGGCAGAAAACACTAAGTATACACCCGGTTTAACACGTTGTCCGTTGCGTGCCTTTCCATTCCAGGTTGCCATTCCGCCATTGGCAGTGGTTTCAAAAATAAGTCGGCCACTCACATCGGTGATGTGTACCTTTGCATTTTGAGCTAACCCTCGAATAGCAATTTCCCCTGTAAAATCAGCAGGTACAGGATTTGGAAAAATAACCATATTTTGATTGGTTCGACTTCCTACTGTGGCATCTCCACCGTACGACATCAAGCCTTTATCGGTTCCGATAAACACTTCGCCTGTTTTCGGATTTATCGCCAAAGCTGTGATTGCATTAGAGTTTAGCGGACTGTTTTCGGTATTGAATTGATGAATCTTAGTTCGTCCGTCGTCAGACATTAAAAACACACCACTCGACGAAGTTCCGATCCATTTTCGATCTGCACCATCAACGGCGATTGCCGTCACAAACTCGTTTTCGAGCAATGGACGCCCTCCTTGCCCCTTTACTTCTTCGTAATTGATAGTTTTGAATTCTACGGTAGATTCCAACCCCGGATTGTTAAACAATTGTTGAGAGGTGTAATTGACTAAAATTCCTCTATCCGTACCTAACCAAACGTAACCTTTTTTATCTTCTACCAAGCAATTTAAACTGTTAATGTTTTGAGTGTTGCCGAGCCTTAAATTTGCTCTCCGCACTTCGAACCCGGTACCATTGTTGGTTTCTCTAAAAAATATCAAGCCGTTCAGACGACTACTATTCTCCGGGGATCCGGTACGAATCCAAAGTTGATTGTGGTAATCAACAATAAATTCTCGAGGATAGTCGGACGTAACAGAAGCTAAAGTATAGCCTGTCCAGCGCCCATCCGGAGTGCGTTTGTGCAAAGACGTATCCACAAAAGCATTGGTTACCCACAACTGATTTTTTTTATCAAATTTCACATCTCCACACCTTGTAGATCTGTAACTTTGATAGTAATACCAGCCCAACGTACTGTTTTCACCATCATAAACAGTTGTCGAACCATCAGCATTGGACAGCACGACCCCCGACCACCACGAAGCAACAGCAAAAGCATTCGGATTTATAGGATCTTCCGCAACGGCAACAGCATCCATGAGCCGGTGCGAAGGACGAATGGTTTGATTATTGAATACCCTCCAATCTCCATTGAAAATATCGACTCCAAAATTCATGTCTCCCTGCACCCACCCACTTGTTCTTATCGAACCGTTTGTCGAATACAACGTTGTCGGGCTGTGCGTCAACGCGAAAACACTGTTGCTTGCAGGTCCCTGCGGTAATGCGTATCCGTGATAAGTCCAATTTGGGGAAAGTCGAGTCAAACCGTTATACCCTGTGGAAAACCAAATATAATTTTCAGCATCAATTTCGACATCTTCCAATTCCCACAAATCTTCGCGATACTCGTGCAAAACTTGAAAATTGGCATCATATTCTCGAATCATAAAAAGATAGTCTACATCAGGTATTTTTCGAAGTTGCAACAACCGATTTCTGCTAACTTTGATTTGCTTGGTAAACATCGTATCCAATATATACCATTCATTTTGAAAATACCGCCAAATGGTATCGTTGCGATTTAAATCGGGTTGATGAACGATCAAATTGTTGTTCCATAAATTTACACTTTTAAGAGGTCGTCCATTTCGTGAATTCACAGAAATTTCACTCCATTCCCGAAAATCATTCAATCGATTGGAAAACCGATTGGCCGACAATAAGCCGTTTTCGGTTGCCACGTAAATCGTCGAATCGCCAAGCGCCAAATCATTAATTTGCAAACTCGAATTATTCGGACCGATAAAATAGGTTTCCGAAATTTCTCGTCTGACCAAATTTAATACAACGATGCCAAAATCACAGCATAGATAGACTTTTTGACTGTTTTCGATAACGATTTTGTTGATTTTTTTACTTCCCTGCATTGGATAGCGTTGCAAATCGGGAATGTTGAAAACTCGTCCGTTCTGTATCAAGTCAATGTTACCGCTTTGATAGCCGATAATTTGAATTTGTGTTGAAGGATCGTAACTTGACGCACTCAACCCGACTTCGCTAAGCCCTTGCACTGTTGTTTTTCGACGAACACTGTTTTCTCTTTTATCGTAGTAAAACAAACCGTTTTCGGTTACACCGCAAATTTCATTTTTCATAACAACAATAGACGAAACATTGTTGTAGGAATAATGATCGCGCCATTGTCCAATTTGGGTAAAACCTAGTAAAGGACAAACGTACAAACAGAGCAAAATGATATGTTTTAGATGCTTCATTATGAAATAAACTACAAAGATACGATTTTTTTTGTATCTTTGCAAAAAGAGTTGTAAAGTTTTTTGCTCAACTCATTTTTTTTTTGTATCTTTGCAAAATTCTATTTTCAAAAAAATACATTATGTATGAGAACAAGTTTAATTTTCTGCTTGCTATTTTTTTCGTATTCTTTTTTAAGTTCCCAAACCACTTTCGTGCATGACGAGTCTGGCAATCGCACTTCCATGCGCCGCACGATTGCACTGTCTGCACCAAGTCAAGCACCGAGCCATGTGCCACCGTTAGAAGATCATGATGTGAATGATTTAGCCTTGAATAACGAGGATGATGCCCCGATGTTCGGCAGTTTTGAAATGCCTGAAAATAATCCCTTTTCTGAAGAAATTTACACTGATAAACTAAAAGAAAGCGATATTTTTATTTACCCCAATCCCACCAAAGGAGCGTTGGCCGTAGAAATTCGCAGTAAAAATTCGGAGGCTCCGTATCAATTAACGGTTTACACCATGAGTGGAGTAGTTATTTTTCAGCAATCGCAAGTTAGTGATTACACGCCGATAGACCTTTCTTTGCAGCCTAAAGGCGTATATTTACTGCGGATTTCCTCGCAAAACTCGTTTATCACTTGGAAAATCATTAAAGAATAAACTTAAATCAAACCCAAACCAACCCAAACTTCAATAAACAGCCTAACTCATGAAACATTTTTCCTTGTTTTTTTTCTTTTTTGTTTTCCTTTTTCTTACCTATCATTCCGAAGCACATCATCACCACGGTCATGGTCATTCACATACCGACACTTTAGTTCACGGCACCCGCTCCCGCCCCGATGGCGAG
>JAIRRI010000206.1 GCA_031256055.1 Bacteroidales bacterium | reverse complement strand
CTTTATTATTGACTTGATGCTGATTTTCCTGCTTTTCTACGCAATACTTCGCCCACAAATTTGATACCTTTTCCTTTGTATGGCTCAGGTTTGCGATACGAACGAACTTTAGCAACAACCAATCCCAACAATTCTTTGTCGTGAGACATCAATGTGAGGGTTGGATTCTTACCTTTTTCAGCAGTCGCCGTTGCTGTTACTTCTTTCGGTAATTGCAAGAATAAACCGTGAGAATAGCCTAACGACAATTCCAAAATTTGTCCGTCAACAGTAACTTTATAACCTACACCGACAATCTCCAATGTGGTTGAAAATCCTTCCGAAGTTCCTTTCACCATGTTGTAAACTAACGCACGATACAAGCCGTGAAGCGAGCGATGGCGTTTTTGATCGGTCGGACGGGTGATATTTATGGTTCCGTCTTCAATTTCCAATTTAATATCGGGATCCATCGCGAGTTTGAGTTCGCCTTTTGGTCCTTTTACTGTGATTTCATTATTTGCAGCGACTTTGATTTCAACGCCGCTTGGGATGCTAATGGGTGCTTTTCCTATTCTTGACATAACTCTTCCTCCTAAATTAGCTTACAAAACAAATTATTTCACCACCCACGTTTTGTGTACGAGCTTCTTTATCGGTCATCAATCCGTGAGAGGTTGAAACGATAGCGATGCCCAAGCCATTCAACACGCGAGGAAGATCCTCACATGATGCGTACTTACGCAAACCGGGTTTACTGATACGTTCAATCTGTCTGATTGCCGACACTTTGGTTACCGGATGGTATTTCAAAGCGATTTTAATGGTTGCTGTAGGACCTTCACCTTCGAACTTATAGTTCAAGATATATCCTTTCTCAAACAAGATTTTCGTGATTTCACGTTTCATGTTTGAGCCTGGCACTTCCACCATTTGGTGTTTTGCCATGATTGCATTTCTAACGCGGGTTAGAAAATCTGCAATGGGGTCTGTGATCATTTTTTTCTTTTTTTTGTTGTAAGGGTCGTTGAGCTTGTCGAAACGCCCCTTACGGGATTTGACTTTTGATGACTCTATATTGCATCAGAGTATCGTTTTATTTATTTTTTACATTGTTTCAATTATGCCACACCAATCATCTAATACGTTGAACAACAAATAGAGTGTGAGAAGTATCCATAATACCTGATAGTACATATTCTTTTTATTATTCTCTTTGTATGCCTTAACAAGATTAACGATACTGTGTGGTAGCAGGAATATTATGGCCAATAAAGCAATAATTGCGCCTATAATTTTAAACAATGTCATATGAACTTAATTTTTTGTTGTTGGGCGTATGCCATACGCCCCTACGGTTTACCAACTTGCTTTCTTAACGCCGGGGATCAAGCCTGCCAACGCCATTTCACGGAAGTTGATACGCGAAATTCCGAACGTGCGCATGTATCCTTTCGGACGACCGGTGATTTTGCAACGGTTGTGCAATCTTACCGGTGAAGCGTTTTTCGGGATGTGTTGCAATCCTTCGTAATCGCCTGCTTTTTTCAGTGCTTCACGTTTAGCTGCGTACTTGGCTACCATTTTTGCACGTTTTACTTCGCGTGCTTTCATTGATTCTTTTGCCATAGTTTTAGTTATTTTTTATGAACGGCATACCAAATTCTTTTAACAATGCATGTGCCTCTTTGTCGGTGTTTGCAGTTGTTACGAACGTGATGTCCATACCATTAATTTTATTTACTTTATCAATGTCAATCTCCGGAAAGATAATTTGTTCGGTAACACCGAATGTGTAATTACCGCGTCCGTCAAAACCTTTATCACTGATACCGCGAAAATCGCGCACACGCGGGATTGATACCGTAATCAAACGATCCAAAAACTCGTACATTCTTTCTCCGCGAAGCGTAACGCGAACGCCGATCGGCATTCCCTGACGAAGTTTAAAGTTAGAAATGTCTTTTTTAGATTTCGTCGGAACAGCTCTTTGTCCCGCGATTTTTGTCATTTCTTCAACGCCGGCATCAATCAACTTTTTATCGGCGATAGCTGTGCCCAACCCTTGGTTGAGGCAGATTTTTTGCAAACGAGGCACTTGCATGATGGATTTGTAACCAAACTCTTTCATCAGAGCAGGTGTAACCTCTTTACGGTATTTTTCAGCTAATCTTGGTGTGTAACTCATTACTTAATAACCTCCCCTGATTTTTTAGAATAGCGAACTAATTTTCCATTGTCGTCGTGTTTGCGACCGATACGAGTAGCAACGCCGTTATGAACCACCATAAGGTTGGAAATATGAACGGGTGCTTCTTTTTTCACGATACCGCCTTGCGGGCTTTTGGCGTTTGGTTTAGTGTGTTTCGAAATCATGTTGATACCTTCCACGATAGCGCGTTGGTCTTTTACCAAAACCGAAAGAATTCTACCTTCTTTACCGCGATCATTACCAGCCAAAACCTTCACCGTGTCTCCTTTTTTGATATGCAATTTCATTTGGATAGATTTTTCGGTTTAAAGCACCTCAGGTGCAAGTGAAACAATTTTCATGAATTGCTTTTCGCGCAATTCGCGGGCTACCGGTCCAAAAATACGTGTTCCACGCATTTCCTCATTTGCCGACAGCAATACTACGGCGTTATCATCAAAACGAATATAAGAACCGTCAGCACGACGCACTTCTTTTTTCGTTCTCACAACGACCGCTTTCGATACCGTTCCTTTTTTCACGTTGCCTGCAGGAATGGCATCTTTGATTGAGACTACGATCTTGTCGCCCACGCTTGCATAACGGCGTTTTGTTCCTCCGAGAACTCGGATACAAAGCACGTTTTTCGCACCACTGTTATCGGCAACAGATAATCTTGATTCTTGTTGTATCATAACTATTTTACTCTTTCAATAATTTCAACTAATCTCCAGCACTTGTTTTTGCTCAAAGGTCTGGTTTCCATAATTTTTACGGTATCTCCGATGTTGCACTCGTTTTTTTCGTCGTGCGCCATGAATTTCGTGGATTTTTTCACGAATTTTCCATACATCGGATGTTTCACTTTTCGTTCAACAACCACCGTGATTGATTTGTCCATCTTGTTGCTTGCAACAAGTCCAATCCGTTCTTTTCTTAAATTTCTTTCCATATTGCAGGTTTATTACGCTTGCTGTTCGGCAAATTAGCTTACGCTAATTGCTCAGCAAGTTCGCGTTTTTTTAATTCGGTTAACAAGCGGGCAACAGCTTTTCTGTTTTCGCCGATTTTTCTGGGGTTATCCAAGGGTGAGATGGCGTGGTTCAACTTCAATTTGGTGAGGTTGTTTTTTTCTTCCGCCAGGCGTTCCTTGATTTCTGGAGTTGATAACTCTCTTACTACTTCTGCTTTCATTTTTTTGTTTTATTTTTATTGGGCGAACATGTGGGTTCGCCCTTACAAGGGGTATTATTCGGCCACGTAATCGCGTCTTACGATGAATTTGGTTAAGATCGGCAATTTTTGTGCTCCTAAACGCATGGCTTCTCTTGCTATTTCTTCCGAAACACCTTCGGCTTCAAACATAATGCATCCTGGTTTTACACGAGCTACAAAATATTCTGGGGCACCTTTACCTTTACCCATACGTACTTCGTTAGGTTTTTTGGTGATGGGTTTATCCGGAAAAATACGAATCCACATTTGTCCTTCACGTTTCATATAACGTGTGATGGCTTGACGAGCCGCTTCGATTTGACGTCCTGTAATCAACGTCGTTTCCATAGCTTTTAAGCCAAACGATCCAAAGGCAATTTCGGCACCACGTTTAGTGTCGCCTTTCATTTTGCCTTTCATCTGTTTTCTGAACTTGGTTTTTTTAGGTTGTAACATTGCTATGTTTGCTTATTTACTAATTTTATTGATTTGGTTTTAGTATGAAAGTGTGAAAGTATAAAGTATAAAAAACTTTCGCACTTTTCACTTTCTTACTTTCTCACTATTTATCTGATGTTGTTCTTCTACGTTCCCCACCGCGTTCTCCGCCTCTTCCGCGTCCTTCTCCGCCACCTCTGCGTTCTCCACCACCGCGACGTTCACCACCTTCTCTACGTTCGCCGCCTCTACGCTCACCGCCACCACCTGCAGGTTTGTCGGTACTCATTCCGCTGAATGCAGGAACGATGTCGCGTTTTCCGTAAACGATACCTTTACAAATCCACACTTTTACACCCAAACGACCGTAAGTTGTATGGGCTTCCGCCAAAGCGTAATCAATGTCTGCGCGCAACGTGTGCAAAGGCGTACGACCTTCTTTGAAGTGCTCGGTACGTGCCATCTCAGCACCGCCCAAACGACCTGAAATTTGCACTTTAATACCTTCCGCACCCATACGCATCGCTGATGAAATCGCAGTTTTAATCGCTTTTCTGTAAGAAACACGACCTTCCAACTGACGAGCCACTGACTGCGCCGTGAGCAAAGCATCCAATTCCGGACGTTTCACTTCGGAAATGTTGATTTGAATTTCTTTTTGAGTGATTTTTTTCAACTCTTCTTTGAGTTTATCGACCTCAGAACCGGCTTTACCAATAATCATACCCGGACGAGCCGCATGAATTGTAACGGTTACGAGTTTTAACGTGCGCTCGATATTCACTTTTGCAATACCGGCTTTCGTCAAACGTGCGTTAACGTATTTACGAATTTTGTCGTCTTCTACCAATTTAGTTTCGAAGCGTTTTCCGCCAAACCAATTGGAGTCCCATCCGCGGATGATACCTACTCTGTTACCTATCGGGTTTGTTTTAGTTCCCATGAATATTGATAATTAATTTTCTGATTCTGTTGATTCTACTTCTGTTGTTTCTACCGCTTTCAATTGTTCGGCACGGCTTCCCAAAATGAGAGTAATGTGGTTCGAACGTTTGCGAATGCGATAACCGCGACCCTGCGGAGCCGGACGAAGACGTTTAAGCATAGTACCGCCATCAACGAACAATTCTTTGATGTAAAGTTGTGCGTCTTCCATGCGAGCGCCTTCGTTTTTAATCTGCCAGTTGGCGATAGCCGAACGCAACAGTTTGTGCATTTTCGGGGCTGCTTCGCGACGGCTGAATTGCAGGATATTCAAGGCTTTTTCTACATCTAAGCCGCGAATTAAATCTGCTGTTAAGCGCGTTTTTCGGGGTGAAGTCGGATTATCCACCAATTTGGCAACGTATGTTGTCTTTTTGGCTTCTTTGCGGGCTTCGGCGCTATTGTGTTTTCTTGATCCCATAGTTATTTCTTTATATTGGGCAGGGGCAAGCCCCCCCCTTACAATTATTTTTTACCTTTGTCTTTGTTACCGGCGTGTCCGCGGAAAATGCGGGTTGGTGCGAATTCTCCCAATTTGTGTCCTACCATATTTTCAGTAACGAAAACAGGGATGAATTTGTTTCCGTTGTGAACTGCGATGGTTTGTCCTACGAAATCGGGCGAAATCATCGAAGCACGCGACCATGTTTTGATGGTTACTTTTTTCTTGCTTTCCTGCGCTGCGAGAACTTTTTTCTCGAGGCTATGGTGAATATACGGACCTTTTTTTAATGAACGACTCATAGCGGATTATTTTTTACGTCTTTCGATGATGAATTGATTGGATTGATTTTTGTTTCGGCGAGTTTTGTAGCCTTTTGCAGGGATACCTTTGCGTGAGCGTGGGTGTCCACCGGTTGCACGACCTTCACCACCACCCATCGGGTGATCAACTGGGTTCATAACTACCGGACGAGTACGCGGACGACGACCCAACCAGCGTGAACGACCTGCTTTTCCGGACACTTCCAATTGATGGTCGATGTTCGATGTAACGCCGATTACCGCCTTACAAGCCTGCAACATTTTGCGCATTTCGCCTGAAGGCAATTTGATAATCGCATATTTGTCCTCACGACTCATCAATTGAGCGTTAGTTCCTGCACTGCGCGCCATTTTAGCACCTTGTCCAGGACGCAACTCTATGCTATGAATAACTGTACCGAGCGGAATTTCACTCATAAACAAAGCGTTTCCTACATCCGGTGTAGCGCCTTTTCCACTCATTAATTTTTGTCCCACTTTCAAACCGTTAGGTGCAATGATGTAACGTTTTTCTCCATCGGCATAAACTAACAAAGCGATACGCGCCGTACGGTTCGGATCGTATTCGATAGTTGTAACTGTTGCAGGAATTCCGTCTTTGTCGCGTTTGAAATCAATAATACGGTAACGTTGTTTATGACCGCCACCCATATAGCGCATGGTCATTTTACCTCTACTGTTTCTTCCTCCCGATTTTCTGGCGGGCGCCAATAAGCTTTTCTCCGGCGTTGAAGTTGTAATTTCTTCGAACGTGCTTGCCAACTTCGTGCGTTGACCCGGGGTTGTTGGTTTGAATTTCTTTAAAGCCATCTCTATTAAATGTTGCTATAAAAATCTATGTTTTCTCCTTCTGCCAAAGTAACGATTGCTTTTTTGAAAGCATTGTTTCGTCCCTTGATAAATCCTGCTTTTGTGAAGCGAGATTTTACTTTTCCGGCATAACTGATGGTATTTACATCAGCCACCTTAACATTGTAGAACTCTTCTATTGCCTTCTTGATTTCTACTTTGTTCGCCTTTTTGTCAACGATAAATCCGACACGATTCAACTTCTCTGTGAGATGCGTCATCTTCTCGGTTACCATCGGTTTTAAAATTATGCTCATTTTAGTATGTTTTTTGAGTCTTTGTAACTAATTAATTTTCAGCGTAAAATTCATTCAAGGCGTCTATTGCTTCTTCCATAAACAGCAGATTGTTGGCGTTCATAATATCATAAGTATTTAAATCACTGACATTTACAACTTTGATCTGCGGTAAATTTCGGGACGACAAAGATACGAAAATATTTTGATTTTTCACAATTAAAAGTGATTTTTTTTCAAAAATATTTAAATTTGTCA
>JAIRRI010000171.1 GCA_031256055.1 Bacteroidales bacterium | reverse complement strand
TTAAAAGTGATTTTTTTTCAAAAATATTTAAATTTGTCATAATTTTCACCATTTCCTTGGTTTTTGGAGCCTCAAACGAAAAGTTCTCAACCACCATTAGACCTTCTTTTTGCGCTTTATAGGTCAACGCGGATTTTCTCGCCAAGCGTTTCAGTTTTTTATTCAACTTGAAACGATAATCGCGAGGTTGTGGCCCAAAGACACGTCCACCACCGCGAAGCAATGGGGATTTGATACTTCCGATACGTGCGCCACCACCGCCTTTTTGTTTGCGTAGTTTTTTCGTCGAACCGGTAATTTCCCATTTTTCTTTGGATTTATGCGTACCTTGACGTTGGTTTGCCAAATATTGTTTCACATCCAAGTAAATGGCGTGGTCGTTAGGCTCAATACCCACAATTTCATCGCTGAGGGTAACCTTCTTTGTGGTCTCTTTGCCCTCTGTGTTTAATACTATTAACTCCATCTTTCTAATTTTAAATATGAACCTTTAGGACCGGGAACCGAACCTTTTACGAGAATGAGATTTTTCTCCGGTACGAGTTTAACAATTTGCAGGTTGATCATTTTTCGGTGTTGATTACCCGTTTGACCCGCCATGCGGATACCTTTGAACACACGCGATGGATACGATGACGCACCAATAGAACCGGCAGAACGCACACGATTGTGCTGACCATGCGACGTTGGTCCAACACCGCTAAATCCATGACGCTTTACAACGCCTTGAAATCCTTTTCCTTTGGTGAAACCTGCCACGTCGATATATTCGCCTTCGACAAATACATCAACGCCGATAGTTTCTCCATGTGCTTTGCGAGTGTCTTCTTTGAAGCGATTAAACTCCATCGAAATTTTCTTTGGTGTTGTGCTCGCTTTCGCGAAGTGCCCTTTAAGAGCTTTCGGCGTATTTTTTTCGCTTTTTTCTTCAAAAGACAATTGAAGAGCTTCGTAGCCATCCACGTCTTTCGTTTTGACTTGTGTTACAACACAAGGACCAGCTTGGATCACAGTGCACGGCACATTCTTGCCGGAGGCATCCCAGACGCTAGTCATTCCGATTTTTTTTCCAATTAATCCGGACATTTTATTTTCTTGTTTAGTTGTTTAATTTATTTTTAGTTAAGAGTTAAGAACTAAAAGTTATGAGTTAAGGATTTCGATATGGCGCACCACTCTTAGTTCTTAACTTTTAGTTCTTAACTTTATTATCAGACTTTAATCTCCACTTCCACCCCACTCGGTAATTCTAATTTCATTAGAGCATCAATCGTTTTTGAACTGCTGCTGTAAATGTCAATCAGACGCTTGTAAGCAGACATTTCAAACTGTTCGCGTGCTTTTTTGTTAACGAATGTCGAACGGTTTACGGTAAAGATTTTTTTGTCGGTAGGCAATGGGATTGGTCCACTGATTACGGCTCCCGTTGATTTTACGGTTTTCACGATTTTTTCAGCAGATTTATCTACTAAGTTGAAATCGTAGGATTTGAGTTTGATTCTGATTCTTTGGCTCATATCAAATAATTATTTATTTGCGTTTTTAATTACTTCTTCTGCTATATTTTTGGGTGTTTCGGCATGGTAAGCGTATTCCATGGTGGAACTTGCACGTCCGGAGGTGATAGTACGTAATGAGGTTACATAACCAAACATTTCTGCCAGCGGCACTTTTGCTCTTACGGTTTGTCCGCCGAATTTAGCATCCACACCTTCGAGAATGCCGCGACGACGATTCAAATCACCCGTTACATCACCCACATTAGCGTCCGGTGTTTCAACTTCAACTTGCATAATCGGCTCAAGAAGGATAGATTTTGCTTTGCGCGCAGCCTCTTTGAAACCAATTCTTGCACAAAGTTCAAACGATAATGCATCGGAGTCAACTGCATGGAAACTTCCGTCGATAATACGAACTTTGAAGCCTTCGAGCGGATAACCTGCCAACACGCCGTTGGTCAAACAAGATTTAAACCCTTTTTCAATCGCAGGCATGTATTCTTTCGGAATATTTCCGCCTTTAACTTCATTCGTAAATTGAAGTCCTTTAACACCTTCGTCGTTTGGTGCAATTTCAAACACAATATCGGCAAATTTACCACGACCACCGGTTTGTTTTTTGTAAACTTCACGATGTTCAACAGTACCTGTAAGTGCTTCTTTGTAGGCTACCTGCGGACGTCCTTGGTTGCATTCCACTTTGAATTCGCGTTTCATTCGATCCAAAAGTACGTCCAAGTGCAATTCGCCCATACCGCTGATGATGGTTTGTCCCGAATTTTCGTCTGTTTTAACCGTAAACGTTGGGTCTTCTTCCGCCAATTTAATCAAAGCAGCGGTCATTTTATCAACATCAACTTGCGTCAACGGCTCCACGGAAATCGAGATTACAGGATCAGGAAAACTCATGGATTCAAGAATAATTGGATGATTTTCATCGCAAAGCGTATTACCTGTTTTGATTTCTTTGAAACCTACGGCTGCACCGATGTCTCCCGCTTCGATAAATTCGATCGGATTTTGTTTATTGGAGTGCATTTGCATAATGCGCGAAATGCGTTCTTTTTTTCCTGATGACGCATTTAACACGTATGAACCTGCATCCAAACGACCTGAATATACACGGAAAAACGCAATACGTCCCACAAACGGGTCTGTTGCGATTTTGAATGCCAACGCTGAAAACGGTTCTTTCGGGTCAGGTCTGCGGATTTCTTTCAAATCTGTTTTTGGGTTGATACCTGTTACGGCTTCAACATCCAACGGACTTGGTAAGTAACGCATTACGCCGTCCAGCAACCGCTGAACTCCTTTATTTTTGAATGCCGAACCACACATCACCGGTGTGATTTTCATTTCGATAGTTGCTCTACGAATCATTTGAATGACCTCATCCTCGGTAATGGATTCAGGGTCTTCAAAAAATTTCTCCATCAACTCATCGTTTTCTTCGGCTGCACCTTCGAACAATTTTGCGCGAAATTCGGCTGTAACTTCCTTCAAATCGTCAGGGATAGGCACTTCGGTCATAGTCAGACCCTTATCGCTTTCGTCCCAAACGAATGCTTTATTTGAAATCAAATCCACAACTCCTTTAAACGATTCTTCCTGTCCGATCGGGATTTGCAGAGGAATTGGATTTGCACCGAGTTTTTCTTTGATTTGGTTCATCACATTGAAAAAATCGGCTCCAACGCGATCCATTTTATTTACAAATGCAATGCGTGGTACTTGATACTTATTCGCTTGACGCCAAACCGTTTCAGACTGCGGTTGAACGCCACCTACTGCACAAAACAGAGCCACAGCGCCATCCAAAACACGCAACGAACGTTCTACTTCAACAGTAAAATCAACGTGTCCGGGTGTATCAATCAAATTAACTTTATACTCCTGACCATCATAATCCCAAAAAACAGTCGTTGCCGCGGACGTAATTGTAATTCCGCGCTCTTGCTCTTGCGCCATCCAATCCATGGTTGCAGAACCGTCGTGCGTTTCGCCGAGTTTGTGACTTTTACCGGTATAAAAAAGGATACGCTCCGACGTGGTTGTTTTTCCCGCGTCGATGTGCGCCATAATGCCGATGTTTCTTGTATATTTTAGGTCTGCCATTTTTTTTGTATTGTAGAGAGGCGATTAATCGCGTCTTTGCCATTTATATAAAAAAATAGAATGCGCGCGATTTTCATCATTCACATTCTATTTATGTTTTTATCTAAAGTGTGCAAACGCCTTGTTTGCTTCTGCCATACGGTGAGTATCTTCTTTTTTCTTAAATGCAGCGCCTTCTTCTTTGTAGGCTGCCATGATTTCTCCGGCTAATTTCATAGCCATAGATTTTTCGTTGCGCTTACGCGAGTAGCCGATCAAGTGCTTCATACCGATGGATTGTTTACGTTCGGGGCGGATTTCCGTAGGAATTTGGAAGTTCGCACCGCCGATACGGCGGCTCTTTACCTCTACCGAAGGCGTTACATTTGCCAACGCTTTTTTCCAAATTTCAAGTCCGTCTTCTTTGGTTTTTTCGGAAACGACATCAATTGCATCATAAAAAATTTGATGTGCCAAATTTTTCTTTCCTTTCAACATAAGATTGTTGATGAACTTGGTTACCACAGGATCGCCGAATTTCGGGTCGGGTAAGATAATCCGTTTTTTTGGTTTTGATTTTCTCATTTTTCTTCAATAAATTGGTTTTTACAGAGGCACATCTATGTTATTGTGCGTGTTGATTTATTTACTCATGGGTGTTTGGGTGACTTAACTGCCATCATCGGGTGTTTGTTTTGGGCGAACACGTGGGTTCGCCCCTACGTGCATGCCGCACCCTACCCTATCCATGTTTTATTTTTTTGCTTTTGGGCGTTTTGTTCCGTATTTGGATCGACGTTGGTTGCGACCGTTCACACCCGACGTATCCAATGCACCACGAATGATGTGATAACGTACACCCGGAAGGTCTTTCACACGACCGCCGCGGATCATCACAATAGAGTGCTCTTGCAAGTTGTGACCTTCGCCAGGGATGTAGGCATTCACCTCTTTTTGGTTGGTGAGGCGAACACGTGCAACTTTGCGCATTGCAGAGTTAGGTTTTTTAGGCGTTGTGGTGTACACGCGTACACAAACCCCGCGTCGTTGCGGGCAAGAATCCAATGCAGGCGACTTACTTTTGTCGGTAAGTTTGGTGCGACCTTTGCGAACTAATTGTTGAATTGTTGGCATTTTATTGATTTAGTTTGTTTTCGTTTTAAAGTCCCTTTTCTTTTTTTGGGGGTGCAAAGTTACGAAAAAAATTTCAAATAACAAAATATTTTTGATAATTTTTTCGTTTTTTCGTTTTTTCTTTGTATCTTTGCAGATTATGACAAACTACAAGCACCTTTTTTTCGATTTGGATCGAACACTTTGGGATTTTGATCAAAACAATCGGAACAGCATGTTCGAAACCTATCACCAATTTGATTTTGGTGTGGATTTCGAAACCTTTTTTTCGACGTATAAAACCATCAATAAAATGTTGTGGGACGCGTACGGACGTGGGGAAATCAAGAAAGAACTCCTGCACGTTAATCGGTTTTATTTAACCTTAAAAGAACTGAAAATTGACAATTTACTTACGGCTACCGAATTTGCAGAAGTTTATTCGCAAAATATTGAGAAACATAATATTTTAATGCCACACGCCAAAGAAATTTTGGAATTTTTGAAGCCGAATTTCAAACTTTATATCGTTACAAACGGTTTCAAAGAATTTCAATATCGAAAACTCCGAAATTCGGGAATAGAGCCCTTTTTCGACGGTATATTTATTTCCGAAACTGTTGGTTATCACAAACCGCACCTTGCTTTTTTCGAACATGTTTTGGAAAAAACGAATGCGAAAAAAGACGATAGTCTGATTATCGGTGATGACATGAAGTCTGATATTCAAGGTGCGAAAAACATTGGAATGGCTTGTGTTTTGTATAATCCCACAAATGAAAACGACCTTGTGGCGGATTATCGAATTGATTCGTTGTTGGAGTTGAAGGAGGTTTTAAACTATCCGTAATGTTTAACACTCTTAACATAAGCCATTTTGCACCATATTTTTGTAGCAGCTCAATAAAAAAGCACTTATCACGATCTTGATAAGTGCTTTATTTTCAGCTGTCGGGATGGCCAGATTCGAACTGACGACCGCTCGCCCCCCAGAACCCAGAAGTAAGTTTTGATTTGATATTATTACGTTTATTTTCAACGCTTTTATTCATTTTCTATTATCTGTTATTTTGATGTTTTTTGACCTATTTTGACTAAAATCGCACCGCAAATCGCACCGCATTTTTTAAGTTAGATTTTTTGTTTAACTATGTCAATAAAATCTCTGACTGTCTTTTTTAGACCTTGTGCTGTTTCGGCATCGAAGTCAAACATATCTCCGTAGTCGCCTTTATGTCGCCAATCCATTAAGTCGGAAAAGGTTTTGAAACAATCCATTGAAATAAGGTCGGTTTTTACAAAATGCTTTGCAAACTCCGTTTTCATTCCCGAATGAGATTTTGAAAAAATCTCGTGTTTTAGCAAAAGAGCGGAAACGATGTAAAAAGTTGCATAATAATATCGGTTTATCGCAGCGTTGTACGCTCCGTTATCGGTCAACAAACAAGCATCTTTGTACGCCTCTTCCGATTTTGCAATTCGATATGCGAGATATTCGGTGTATTGTTGCTGTTGCTCGTTCATAACAAAACCCCCTCTTTACTGATGTTTGAATATAGCGGTGTAACGGCATACTTCGTTTTCCATTCGCTTGACGGATATACCAGCGTTGAAATGGCTTGGTCATATTTAACTTCCAAATCCACCAATTCGTGACGGAAACGCTGTTCATCGGCTAACGAAACCTTATCTTTATCCACCAAAATCAACAAATCCCAATCCGAATCGTCCCTCGCTGTTTGTCTTGCTCGTGAGCCGTACAAATACACTTGTGCCGATTTATCTACGGAATGAACCTTGTCTTTAATACTTTCTATGAATGTAGATGCCGTCATACTGCCATAATTTCGGTACAAAGATACGAAAAAAAAATGAAATACAAAAAATATAAATTTAGGTGCTGTCATACCGCTAACAAATTGACATAAAAGAGAAACAAAATAAATGCAAAACACAAAATAATTTTTTTAACAATTTGCAATTTTTGATTGTATAACTTTTGCTGATGCAATGCAATCGCTGAACAGCCCTACAATAGAGAAAAAACTAACATTCTTTTGTTTGTAACAATGTTTTTTTGTTTGTTTTATTCATCGTACCTTTGCATCACGAACCTCACATCAATCGGGTTTTTAGCGAAAGTTGTAAGAGAATTTTTCTCCGAAGGTTTGGCATCACTTTACTACAATTTAATAAAAGGATACCCTTGTATCCCTCCAACTTGCTGTTGAATAACCGCAAGGACAAAACGATGTAAAAATAATCAAATAACCTAAATATAAACCTTAAAATCTAAATTACTATGACAACAAAATTTGAACTCCGAGCCGACAAAGGCACAAGAAAACGCAAAGACGGATTGAGCAAAGTCCGTATTAAAATTTGCTCTGGAAAAACCAATATCAAATACATTCCGCTCAAAGTCTATGGTGACCCGAAGTATTGGGACAACGATATGGAAATTTTCGTTGTTGAAAAAGGCGTAAAGAAAGCCGAAAACAAGGAACGGAACAAACGCCACGAAGAAAACAACGCAGTTTTGGCAGATGCGAAAGCAAGGTGCAAGGACATTTTAGACGATTTTAGAAAAACAAAGCAAAATCCAACTGTTACGCAATTCGTAGAGAGATTCGTAGAGATGAAACACACCGAAAAAATTGGCGATTATTTCAAAAACCACATCAAGAATCTAAAAGAAACAAATCACATTGGAAACGCCAACAGTTACGACAGAGCCTACAAAATTTTGAAACTGTTTTATCCGAATTTTGACAAACTTTTCTTTGTTGAGGTAAATTTATCTTTTGTTCAAAAATTTGAACGCTGGCTACAAATTAGAGGTTGCAACGGCAATACCCGAAAACACTATCACGCAAGATTGAGGGCGATTCTGAACAATGCAATCAAGGAAAAAATAATTACAGAACAAACCTATCCTTACGGAAAATACGGCTTTGCTGTTAATCGTTTAGAACAAAAAACCGCAAAACGCTATCTGCCGAAAGATGTAATTAAAACGATTAGAACAACCGAAATCGAAGATTATACATTAGAACTGACAAGACGTGTTTTCGTGGCTCAATTCCTCTGTTTCGGCATTAGTTTTGTAGATGCAGCGGCTTTGAAAAGAACGGACATCGTAAATTTAGAAAGTGGACGACATATCGTCTATAAACGACAAAAGACGGAAAATGCGAAAAGTTCAACATCAATCCATATCAAAATTACGGACGAACTGCAAGAGCATTTGACGTGGTTTGAAAACAACTACTTGTTGATTGACGATTATCTATTCCCGATTGTATCTCGACAAGGTTACGAAAACGAAAAACTCTACAATCATATCAAAAATAGACTTAATCGTAACAATAAAAATCTGAAAAATTTGGCTACACATTTCGAGATTGAAAACATCTCTTTAACTTCTTATGTTACACGTCATTCTATGGCGATGGCTTTGAAGAAAAACGCCAACATCAGATTAGACCAAATTTCGCAAGCGATGGGACACGTTGACCTCAACACAACACAAACGTATTTGGGCGAACTGACCGCAGAAGAAATGTCGGGCGTAGCGGAAGCATTAGTAAACTTCTGACATATAATTGAATTAACAAATCTCTAAAAATCAAAATAATTTTTTCAACAATTTGCAAATTTCGATTGAATAACTTTCTTTATTCCTCGCAATCGCTCGACAGTCCTACAATAAAAAAAATACTAATAATTATTTGTTAAAAACTATATTGCTTAAAAACTTGGATTATATTGAAGTTATATTTAATTTTGCAAAATCAAAAGTCGGAAATCCCGATTTTTGTAACGAAAGCGAAGAGAGAAACCCTCTCGAAAACTTTTGTTCAAAGGAGTCACGTATGGTGTTATGCTCCGAAACGCCACAGTGTAAGGGGCTAATCTTAAAAGTTATTATTATGAAAAATTTAGCAAAGGATACCCTCGTATCCTCCTTGACGATTGAGCAACTGCAACAAGCACTTGCCGAGCAAAACCCAGCAACGCAAACAATCAAAAAGTTTATTGGAATTGACGAACTTTCGGAAATGATAGGTTACAAAAAATCGACTATCTATTCGCTTGTTCACAAACGCCTTATTTCTTACTACAAACGAGGAAAAAAACTTTTCTTCAAAGTTTCAGAAATAGAGGATTGGTTGCAAGAAAATCGCATTGAACCTATCAGCGAACACGTAAGCAGAGTGATGAATGCGTAAAACAAACG
>JAIRRI010000140.1 GCA_031256055.1 Bacteroidales bacterium | reverse complement strand
CATCACTTCAATACCACGTTCCAAACGACGCTTAATCGTAACGGTTTTTTTATCACAAGCGATAAATTCTTCGGCATAAGTAATTTGCGGAATGCCTAATTTTTCAGCAATTTGCGGACCAACTTGCGCTGTGTCTCCGTCAATTGCTTGACGACCGCAGAAAATCAATTTCACATCGCCCAATTTTTCAATCGCCTTCGCAATCGTGTACGACGTTGCCAAGGTATCTGCACCGGCGAATTTCATGTCTGTAATCAGGTAACCACCGTCGGCACCGCGATACATCGATTCGCGAATGATTTCCGCTGCACGTGGAGGTCCCATCGTTAACACATAAAGTTCCGCGCCTTCGATGCTTTCTTTTACTTTAATCGCCATTTCCAACGCATTCAAATCCTCCGGATTATAAATGGCAGGAAGTGCAGCACGGTTGATGGTGCCGTCTTCTTTCATGGCGTCTTTGCCCACATTTCGCGTGTCGGGCACTTGTTTTGCTAATACAACAATTCTAAAACTCATAAAGTTAGGGTTTTATTTTTTAAATTTTTAACATGCAAAGATACGTCTTTTTTTTGAAATGGCAAAAAAAATGTTGGTATCACTCGCCTTTTTGGCCCACAAAATAATCGTTCTTATCTTTGAAAAGCACATTAAACGTGGTCAACGAGCCGTAAATCCGCGTGATGTATTGCTGCAAACCAACTTTGTCTTGATCGGTTAGTTTTGGATGCGAATTGATGTTTTGCTCGAGAACTCTTAATCTGTCACGAACCATTACGATTTTGTGAAAAAATGTTTCGATAGGAATGTCTTTGCCTTGTAAACCCGGAGTTCCGGCTTCGAGTTTGAGTGTTCCGCCTTCCCATTTTTCGGCAATTTCAACGGGATGGTCAATACCGTTGTGTTGAAATAAAATGTCCTCTAAAATAATGCGCATATCATCGTAAGAAAATGCGCCATTATCCGGTGTATCCTCGCTTTCGGCTTTTTCAACAATCGTAAAATCAGAGAGATTAGATTTCGAAAATGACAATTTCCCGCCGCGCTCAAAAATGACTTCAATTGTGCTGAAATCGTCCTTTACAACTACGCCTTCGCCGTAGCGTTCGTGGTCTACTGTGGTGCCTCTGGTGATTTTTTCCATAATTTATGTTTATTTTTTTCCACAAAGATACGAAAAGTTTTTGAGTATTTATTATTTTTTTGGTAGTTTCAATTTTTTTTTGTAACTTTGCACCGCGTTTGTAGCACAACTTGTTGTGCGAAGGAATCAGGTGAAAATCCTGAACAGTCCCGCTGCTGTAAGCCGTAAAAACAAACGTTTGGCAAAAGCCACTGTGAAAAACCAATCATGGGAAGGCGTCAAACGAACGGTAAGTCAGAAGACCTGCAACCGCAACAGTTAATGGCTTTCGTGGATTGAAGCTGAAAAAAATGAAGAACAAACATTCTATAGTATCATTCAAAAAACTTGCATTAGGATTTTTCTTAGTGCAAAGTGTTTGCTTTAGCCTGTTTTCACAGTCGTTAGACAGCATTCAAAATTTGGAGGGTGTAACGATTTCTGCTGCTTCGCGTCCGCGTATAAGTCCGAATATCGGACAATTGCAATCGTTAAACGCAAGTAGTTTGGAACGATTGAACGCCATCCAATTATCCGATGCAGTGAAATTTTTTGCAGGTGCAATGGTGAAAGATTATGGTGGTATTGGTGGGCTGAAAACGGTGTCTGTTCGAAGTTTGGGTGCGTCGCATACAGGAGTATTTGTGGATAAAATTCCTACGAATAATGCGATGAACGGACAAATTGATTTGAGCCGATTTACATTGGATAACATTGGTGAAATTCGGTTGTCAAACGATAATTTTTCGTCAACATTGCAAACAGCTTCGTTTTACTCGAAATCTGCTCAACTCAGCCTTATTACCGCTCGTCCGACATTTGGAGAAAACCAACATACAGATGCTGAAGTTTCGCTAAAAGTTGGTTCGTTTGGTTTATTTAATCCGCAATTTAACATTCATCAAAAGATCAAAAAACAACTTTTTTCGCTAAACGCAGATTATCAAAGAGCCAAAGGGAATTATCCGTTCAAGTTGGTTCATAAGGGGCAAACAATCGCTGAAATTCGCGAAAATTCGGCAGTTGAGAGTTATCGTTTGGATTTAAAATGGCAAAATTTTTCGGATTCAAGACATCAATATTTTGTCAACGCCAATTATTATGACAACCATCGGCAGTTGCCGGGTTCTGTGACTGTATACAATCCGAATTCGAGCAAACAAAAACTATGGGACAAAGAGAAGACCCTGCAAGGTCAGTATAATTACCGGTTTTTGGATAACACTGAAATTTTGTTTAACACAAAAATTTCGGAAACGTTTAATCGTTATATAGATCTTGGTCATCAACCTGTGGATAATCAGTTTACGCAAATGGAATATTTCGGATCGGGAGGCATTCAAACTCGTGAATTCTGGGGATTTCAGACCTCCTTAAGCAGCGATATCATTTATCATAAGATGCACTCGAATTTACCACGATTTGTTTATCCAACACGATTGACTTCGATGACCAATTGGACGTGGAATGCGAAATGGCGTTCGTTTCTTTTTTACAGAAGTCTTTTACATAAAGCAACCTTTGAACATGCTGAATCTGATAATGTTGCAAAGAATAGACAAAAAATTTCTCCAACGCTCGGATTGAATTTTCAACCTAAAGTTTTTCCTAATTTTTCTGCTCGATTTTTTTACAAAGAAACGTATCGGATTCCGACGTTTAACGAACTTTATTACAGGAATGTAGGAAACACAAACCTTTCTCCTGAATTAGCAAGACAGTTTAATCTCGGCGTTTCCGTAGGAAAATCTGTTGAAGAAAAAAAATATATGGCAATTTCCATTGATGGATATCGCAATAAAGTTAAAGACAAAATTGTTGCCATTCCAATGAACAATTTGTTTACATGGTCGATGGTGAACGTTGGAGAAGTTGATATTTTAGGGATTGATGCAACTTTGAAGGGCGGATTTGATGTGAGCAAAAAACTTGATTTTTACAGCGAAATCAATTATTCGTTTCAAGATGCAAAAGATGTGACTCCTTCATCAAAAAACTATAACCATCAAATTCCTTATACGCCAAAGCATTCCGGAAGTGCTATTTTTGGGGCGAATATGTTTTTTACGTTGCAATATAGTTTGATGTTTTCAGGCGAACGCTATAGTTTACAGGAAAACTCTATAGACACGCGATTAGAGCCGTTTTTTGACCATGGTTTTTCTATTTCAAAACAGATTTCCTTACGAAAAATTAACCTAAAAACGGCATTTGAAATTTTGAATTTCACTAATAAAAACTACGAAATTGTAGCGTGGTATCCTATGCCAGGACGACATTATCGACTAACCGTGAGGGCGCGACTCGCACCATGAAAATATGGACGCGAATGGGCGCGAAGACCGCGTCCCTACACGGGATTTCAACAATCAAATGTTAACTAAAAAATAAAAAATCATGAAAAAAATCTTAACTCACACAATGACTATCGCGATGGCGATGACACTCGTATTCGTTTCCTGTAAAAAGGAAAAAGATAGCGATGTTTTAGTAACAGACGTAAAATTGAACAGAAACACCGCTTTTTTGGTGATTGGTGACACCTTGCATTTGAGTGCAACCATTGAGCCGGAAAATGCGACCAAAAAAGATGTAACATGGTCGGTTACGGGTACGGCTGCCACTGTAGAAAATGGTATTGTTACGGCTGTTGAAGTGGGCGAAGCCATCGTTACGGTTACAACCGTTGATGGGAACAAAATAGCCAATTGCACCATAACTGTAACGGCTGAACCTGTTCCTGTTACAGGTGTAACCTTAACTCCATCGTCTATCACATTGACGAAAGGTACTTCCTCGTTACCTCTGAATGCAACCGTGCTTCCTTCCAATGCTACAAACCAAAATTTAATTTGGAGCAGTAGAGACACAACAATCGCAACCATGTTAAACGGCGTTGTAACTGCAATTACAGAAGGTACAACATTCATTATTGTAACTACGCAGGATGGGAACAAAACCGACTCCTGCGAAGTGATTGTAACCACAGATTACGTTGCATCAAATCCAAGACTTCTGGTTTTGAACGAAGGTCTAAGAGGGATGAACAATTCGTCAATCACATCTTACGACTTAGTAACGGGACAAGTTACACAAGATGTGTTTTTCAAACAAAACGGACGAATTTTGGGCGATATTGCCAACGATATTTTGATATATGGCGGAAAAATTTACATCTCTGTTGGATTTTCATCCACTATTGAAGTTACGGATTTAGAACTCAATTCCATCCAACAAATTTCTTTGAAAGACGGTTCAAGATCTCGCGAACCACACGGTTTAGCCGCTCACGATGGAAAAGTTTACATCGCTTGTTTCGATGGACATGTTGCACGATTGGATACTGCAACAATTGAAATTGACGGTTTTGTTAAAGTTGGAGATAATCCTGAAAATATCGCTATTAGCAAGGGTTTTGCATATGTAACCAATTCCGGAGGAATGAATTATTTGATAGGTTTAGACTACGATAACACAGTTTCTGTTATCGATTTGGCAACATTCACAGAAGTGAAAAAAATCGTCGTGGACTATAATCCTTTTTCTATTGGTGTAGATGGAAGCGGAAATATTATTGTGGGTTGTCGTGGCGATTATGTCATTCCTTACAGTTTACATCGTATCAATACCACAACAAATACCTATGATAAAAAATTTGCAGGTATTACTCCTACCGATTTTGTGATGAAAGGCAACATTGCTTATTATTACAACTACAATTGGTCAACATTTACGGGCGAATACGTTGAGTATAACACTTTAACCGAAAGTGTTGTCAGGCCGAGTTTTATCTCTAATCCAAGCCTGATTGAAACGCCTTATGCAATCAATATCAATCACGAAAACGAGGATATTTATCTTTCCAACGCAGAGTATATTGGTAATGGAAAAGTTTTTGCATTTGATAAAAATGGTGCTAAACGTTTTGAATTTACTGCCGGTATATGGCCTAAAAAGATTGTGATTTTGAGATAAATTGTTAATAACTCCGAAAGTTATCAACAATTTGGCATTTTTTTAGAAAAAAATATACGAAAATCATCACAATCCGAAATCAGAATGTCATTTTGGACTCGGCAGTTGCCGAACTTTATGGAGTGGAAACCAAAGAGGTAAACCAAGCAATTCAAACCAATCCAGACAAATTCCCTGAAGGATATATTTTTGAATTAAGTCCAAGTGAGAAGCGAGAGGTTATCGAAAATTTTGAAAACCTCAATACAGACTCTGTGAGGCATGTGGTCAAAAATTTTGACCACATCGAATATACGCCTTCTATGGCACATTCGGAACTAAGAAATCTCAATACAGGCTTTCTGAAGGAGGTTACCACAAATTGTGATAACCTCAATTATACGCGATCTATGGCATATTTGGAAAAATCAAACGCTCGCCAGCATTGCCTAAAGCATTTACAGAGAAAGGTTTGTATATGCTCGCCACAATTCTAAAAAGTTCCCAAGCCACGCAAACCACAATCACGATCGTAGAAACATTTGCAAAATTGCAAGAATTGTCAAGCAATTTAATCGCTTTAAGTTCGGCAGAAGCAGAAATTATTGAGCCCGAAGTATTGCAATCTACAGGCGGACTGCTCAAAGACCTCTTGTTTTCTGCATTTCCGCAATCGTCTGCAGAAACAGCGTTAGAAGTTAATTCGGGTATTTTTAAATTGAAACGAGAGGTGAAAAACGAAAACCCAAATGTTTCACACAACATTCAAGAACGTTTAGATGATTTGGAACGGCTGATGTTGGAAATCAAAAAACAAATCAACAATTAAACAAAAAACGGAATACAAGTAGGGGCACAAAATTTTGTGCCCC
>JAIRRI010000201.1 GCA_031256055.1 Bacteroidales bacterium | reverse complement strand
TGGGAAAAATCAACAAACAAATGTTGAAATTTCGTGTCAAAAAACTAACCCCTTAAAAATTGGGACTGCAAAATTACAAAAAATATTTCAATAAAACAAATTTTTTCGAAAATATTTTTAAAATAATGATAAAAAAGCAAAAAAAATGTGGAAATTTGGTAGTTTCGAAATTTTGTTGTAATTTTGCAGCTACAAAATGATAAACGATTAACAATTATTTCCGGGATGAGGAGGATTGTTGGTCGTTTTTTCTATTGCTGTTATGCAATACTGAATGTTTTGTTTACTACCTCTTAATACGCCCACAGTTAATTTTATTTTACCGAATGTTTGCTTGTGGTATTGCATAATAATTATTTCGGAAAATCGTTTTTGATTTTGATTATTTACTTTTGGTTTTACTCGTTTTTCTACTGTTGCTTTTTCCAATATTTCAGTTAAATAAGTTATTGCTAAAGTTGACTTATAACTATATGCTGCTTGTTCCGCAGTTTCTTGAATAGATAAGAATCTGACGTGTATAAAGTCATTTAGCGCAACATTAAAAATATGTTTTGTTGAATTGACAGCATTCCAGTTTGCATAAAAATCTTTGATAAATTTTCTGCGTTGTTGGATTTCCTCTCTGGTTTGTCCTTGCGGAATTAGCTCCGCTGAGCTCGCACTTGGTGCTTCGGTTGGTTGAATAATCGTTTTCATGGTTTTTGTTTTTTAATTGTTAATGAACGAACCGAGCTTGCGAGTTCAACGAAGTTAATATCCGTTCATATATATATATAACGCTCAAAAACCGATTTTCGTATATTTTTTCTAAAAAAATGTAAAATTGTTGATAACTTCCCGAGTTATTAACAATTTGAAACAAAAAAAGGCAGAAAAATAAATTCCTGCCTGAATAACACAATTTAGACAAAGCCTAAACCAAACAAACCTAACGAACACAGCGAAGTGCGCACCCGATGTCTTTGCGGGTGCGGCTGTTTGAAGCTATAATGAGAGCCGTACTGTTGAAGCCAAAGCTGTACGCCTCAGCGGAATTGAATTCCGACTGAGACCAATAGGATGCACTTGAACCTTGACCACTCAGCGTGCCAACTGAGCTGCAGCTACCTCCGTAAGTACCACCCCAATTGTTGAGATAAGCATTTCTAAAATCTGTCGCAAAAATAACTTGACTGGTATGTGTGCTCGAACTAGCCAAACCACGCACGAGATCATACAAATCAATAAAATCCTGTCTTGTAGGAACACGCCAAGGTACAGGGCAAAGTTCGTCTTTGAGTTCGCTTATGGCAAGCCAAGAAAACAAATCGCCTTTTTGGTTGGGATTAGAACGACAATCAACATTGAAGTTGCCTGAATAACCGTTGAAATCCGTTTTGCTGCAACCCGTAGCTGTTACAGCATCAGACCAAACCTGAATCATCACGCCATTGGAAATTATTCGAATGCTATCGGTAACAAAAGAAGTGTTGCCAAGGCTAGAAGTCCAACTGGTAATGGTGATAGTATCACATAAGATATCAATACGAAGGATTGTGTCAATTTGAATAATCGTATCTACACGAAAAACAGTGTCGCAAGGAATCAACATTTTTCCTTGTGTTCGATAGAAAATAATACTATCCACTTCTTGGGTAGCAAATTCGTGAATGAATTGTTTGGAATGAACAAACATCGTGTCGTTTTGTTGTGCAAAAATGCCGAATGACAATGCAATTGCGAAAATGGTTGAGATAGTTTTTTTCATGATATTATTGTTTTACGATTTTGAATGATTGAATTTGTTGTCCGTTTTGGTCAATATTGAAAATATAAATTCCTGTACGGAAATTTTGCATGTTGATTGTTGTCGTTTCAGAATGAATTTTGTCTGTTTTTTGCAGTTTGCCGGTCATATCGAAAATGCGATAAATCAAACCTTGTACAGGAATTTGAATGTTTAACTGTAATTCATTTTCCACAGGGTTGGGGTGTAGAGACACACGGCCGTGTGTCTCTACATCGACAATATTTGTCGAATTGTCGGATTTGAACGACAATTTTTGAATGTCGGCTAATTGAAATGTGGTTTGATGAATGGTTTTTGTTCCATTACCAAACGTGATTTTTGGTTTGCTTGCAAGTAAAAACTCCACGTGTTCGCCACTAATAGGGTGAATGTAGAGACTTTGGGATTGCAGGCAAATTGTTGCAAATACGAGCATTGCTGCGAGCAGGATTTTTCTCATAGTATTGATTTTGTTTTTAACTTTTAGATATAAAAAAAGCGTGCATCTTACCGCACGCCGTCAGGTCGTTCAATACCTATGTATCCATGCGAGGCAAGTGCACGCTATTGCGTACATTTTGCCTTCACATGGATTTTACACTAATCTTTTATCATTTGAACGTTTGACGGCGATTAGGCATATTAAGCGCTACAAAGATACAAAATAGTTTTGAAATAACCAAATAGCAAACAGATGTCTTGATGGAGTTTATCCTGAGCGAAGTCGAAGGACTCGACATGACGACATTTGTATTATTTCTTTTTTTTTCGTATCTTTGCAGAAAAAAATGAAACACAAACTTATCCCATTAGTTCTTTTCCTACTCTGTGCGATTAGTAGCGCTTTTGGGCAGTCTCAAAATACATCTGTGAAACACTTTACTCTATCCAACGGACTTCAAGTTTTTATTAATGAAGATCACACTACGCCAAAGGTTTTTGGTGCAATAATTGTAAATGCGGGCGGTAAAAATGATCCCAAAGATGCTACAGGCATAGCACATTATTTCGAACACATGATGTTCAAAGGTACCGATAAAATCGGAACTACGGATTATGAAGCCGAAAAAGTATATTTGGATCAAATCGCTGCAAAATATGATGAATTGGCGTTGACCACAGATGAAAAAGAGCGTAAAATTATTCAAATCGAAATTAATGAATTATCTATAAAAGCCGCGGATTACGCCATTCCAAATGAAGTTGACAAATTAATAAAAAAATACGGCGGTACGAATGTGAACGCCGGAACGAGTTTTGATCAAACTATTTATTTCAATACGTTTCCATCATCGCAAATCGAACGTTGGTTGGAAATTTACAGCGAACGCTTCAGAAACCCTGTATTTCGCCTGTTTCAAGCCGAACTCGAAACGGTTTATGAAGAAAAAAACCGCATGGCTGACGACATGCTTCAAACGTTAGTTTTTGATGTGTTTCTTAAAAATGTTTACAAGCAACATCCTTACGGACAGCAGCCGTTGATTGGCACTGTCGAACATCTCAAAAATCCAAGTATTTCCAAAATGCAAGAGTTTTTTGATACGTATTATGTTACCAATAATATGATGCTTTTGTTGGTTGGCAATGTAGATACGGAAGCCATAAAACCTTTGATAGAGGAGAAATTCGGAAGTTTACGAAGCGGCGATGTTCCGAAATTTGAAGTGCCGATTGAAGAGCCGTTTAATCGTGAAATCATTACGGTTAAAGCCACTCCAATCGCTGTGGGTGTGATTACATTTCGCTCCGTTCCCGCTAATCACCCCGACGAAATTTTGTTGCAAATTGCCAACCAATTACTCACAAATGGCGCAACAGGACTGCTCGACAAAGTCGTTATGAACAATGATTTGATGACTGCTCAGCCGCTTCCAATTGGTTTTTTTGATTATGGTGTGAATGCGTTTTTATATGTCCCAAAACTCATCGGACAAAAGTTTGAAACTGCTGAGAAATTTATTTTCGATGCATTAGATAGCTTGAAAGCAGGCAACTTTGACGAAAGTCAATTAGATGCAATTAAATTAGCCAAAGAAAAAGAACTGTTGATGCAATTGGAAAATTTGGATTCGCGTTCGCAATTGATTATGCAGGCCATTTCAACAAACACACCTTGGGAGGATGTTTTGAATATGCCCGAACGCATTGCTTCTGTGAGCAAAGAGGACATTATGGCTATTGCACAAAAATACTACGGTGATGAAAATTATTTGATTTTGCGTTCAAGAATGGGCAAAATTTCATCTGAAAAAATTGCTAAACCCGACTTTAAACCTATCGTTCCGAAAAACGCGGAAGCGAAATCGGATTACGCCCAACAGTTGGAACTTATTTCTGAAAAAATCCTCACGCCAAGGTTTATTGATTTTGAAAACGATTTGGACATTCTATCGTTGCAAGACGGTGTAAATTTATACGTTACACCGAATACCGAAAATCAGATTTTTACCTTGCAAATCAATTATCGCACGTCTATTTTAACCAATCCGAAAGCGCAGTATGTGGCAGAATATTTGAATTTAATCGGCGCAGGTGATATGCCGTTTAATCAATACAGACGCCAATTACAAGCACTTGGCGCAGAAATCACCGTGAATTGTGATGAACGTGCTTTTTCGGTAAAAATGACGGGCTATGACAAGCATTTTGAAGAAAGTGTAAAACTTCTAAACTTATTGTTAAATCAGCCAAAGCCCGATGATAAACAGTTGAAAAAATTAGTTGACGGCGCAAAAGCAAATTACAAGTTTATTTTGGGAATGCCTGATATGATGGGCGGAGAAGTGATGAGAGAGTTTGTTTTATATGGTCAAAATTCGAAATATCTTTCGGGACTATCTCTCAAAGAAGTGAAAAGATTGACATCTGCAGAACTTCTGAACGAGTTGAAAAACGTGATGAACTACAGTACAGATATTCTGTATTGCGGAACACATTCTGCTGAAAATGTTAAGCGAGCCATTACTCAACAATCTTTCTTTACTGCACAGTCTAAACCTGCAGAAACACCGTACTATCGAGAAATTATAGAGTATCCTGAATCAAAAGTTTTTGTCATTAATGATAAAAAAGTAGTGCAAAGTCAAATCAATATTTTGGCAAATGCGCAAGGTGGGGATTTGCGTCAACGCGCGATTAGTAATGCGTTCAATGAATATTTCGGGGTAGGGATGTCATCGTTGGTGTTTCAAGAAATTCGCGAATTTCGTTCGATGGCTTATGGAGCACTTGCGCGCTATGTGAGAAATCCGTATGTGTTTCATGATAAACCAACCTATTTTTACGGTTGGTTGCAAACGCAAAGCGATAAAACTATTGACGCATTAACCGTGATGGCAGACTTGATTTCTAATATGCCTCAAAAGCCTGAACGTTTGGACGTGATCAAACAAAGTCTAATTCAAAATATCGGCACCAATGCACCAACTATGCGAAATTTAGGCAATACGGTTAGTTCTTGGCGAAATAATGGCTATACAGAGGATCCAAGAAGATTTCAATACGAGGTTTATCGGCAATTAACGTTCGACGATATTGTTTCTTTCTATAAGACTTACATAGGATCAGAACCACTAATCATACATGGATATGGTAATTCTAATTTCACTATCGTTAATAGGACACGTCATCCACTTGTTTACTCGGTTTACAGCGATTTGAAAAAGATTGACAAAAAAGCATTATCCACATTTGGAACAATCGAAACCATTAAAACGAAAAATTTAATCAAAAAATAAAACCATGAGAAATCTACTTTTAATCAGTAATTCCACAAACCCTGGCGAACCATACTTAGGTTGGTGCAAAGACCTTATCGCCAAGTGGTGCAAAGAAAACAACGTAAAAACGGCTCTGTTCATTCCTTTTGCAGGCGTAACCGTAACTTGGGATGATCTTGCTGCCAGAGTGAAAGCCGTTTATTCGGAATTTGGCGTTGAAATTTCGTCAATTCATCAACATCCGAATGCTGTGGAAGCCGTTAAAAACGCGGAATGTATCGTAGTGAGTGGCGGTAGCACTTGGAATTTATTAGCCGAATGTTACAAGCAAAATATTTTAGATGCCATTCGTGAGAAAGCCTTGTCAGGCATGCCTTTCATGGGTTGGAGTGCGGGTTCAAACATTGCTTGTCCAACGATCAAAACGACAAACGATATGCCGATTATCGAACCCAAAAGTTTCAACGCATTAAATCTCGTTCCATTCCAAATCAATCCGCATTATTTGGATGCACATCCCGCAGGACACGGTGGAGAAACGCGCGAAGATCGTATCAAAGAATTTATGGTGATCAATCCAAATGTTTATGTGGCGGGACTTCGCGAAGCAACGGCACTCGTTGTAAAAGGCGATAAAATCGAATTGGTAGGTCGCGAAAAAGACATGCGTGTGTTCAAATTCGGACAAGAAACCAAAGAATATCCGTTGGGATCAAACATAGAATTTTTACTTAAATAATTATTAAAATGTACAGAATTTTCGCTATTTTCAGCATTTCGTTAGTGTTGTTTGCATCCTGCAACGACAATAATAAAAAGTATGGTTACGTTCGAATGATATTTGAACATCATTGGGGAGACTCGATCGTGCAGTTCGACGGCACTACGCAGTATGTCAATACTGCGGGTAATATTCTCACATTCGAGAAAGCCTATCCTATTCAATATTTTATTTCAAATTTGAAATTCAATACTGTTTTTATACCGGGTGCCAATAATCTGAACGTTCACTATATTAGCAGTGATAGTGCTTATTCGACATTGCTTCTTACATATCGGATACCTGAGAGGCGTTACAATACCATCAGTTTCACGTTTGGCGTAGATTCTACAAAAAACAAATCCAATTTGTTTCCAAATCCACCGCAAAGAAACATGTTTTGGCCGGACCCTATGGGAGGAGGTTATCATCACATGAAAATGGACGGCAGATGGAGAAATGCCGGAGGAACTGCGACTCAAGGATTTGAACTGCATTTGGGAGATTTGAAAAAAACTGTTTACGATACAACTTGGATAGGTGGCTCCATTGCAAAAATTGATACTCTTGAAAGAACGTTTCGCAACTCCTTTCCGGTTGAAATTTCAAAACATTTTGAAATCAGAGAGAATGAAATTACTACAGTCACGGTGATTATGGACATGAAACAATGGATGGAGAATCCTTATATGTGGAATTTTAACGTGATGGGCGGCGCGATTATGTCGCGCGAAAATGCTATGGATTCATTGAAAAGAAACGGAGAACATAATCTATTTAGAGCCAAATAATGTAGGGGCGAACCCACGTGTTCACCCTTATAAACATAAAAAATATGAAAAAATTTATTTTGAAATGCACCACATGCTGCAAGGAATTCGAAAGTTTCAAAGCGTGGTTTGATGTTTATCAACTGTGTCCAAATTGTCACAAAAACCGTGTAGAAGCGATTTATGATGTGGATTACAACACGCTGAAAGACCTGATACACGCGAAAAATCGAACGAATTTCAGTTTTTGGCATTATTTCGATTTTTTACCTTTGAATGATAAAAAAAACATCGTTTCAACTCCCGAAATTCCACTTTCGCTTGACAGATGGACATTTCTAGAAGATTTAGCCAAAGAACATTTCGGAATTGATTGCGAAGTTCGCGCATATCGCAACGACGAACATTATGCTACAGGAACATTCAAAGACAACGGAGGCTCGCTTGCTGCAAGCGTTTTGAAAGAAACCGGTATTTCGGAATATATCGTTGCAAGTACGGGAAATGTCGCCAATACGTTCGCCTATTATATGGCTAAAGCAGGTATTTCGCTCACGGCCTTTATTCCACAAGACGCATTGGCGCTGAATGGCGCAGGCGTGAGCTGCTACGGTCAAAAGGTTTTTCGTGTTAATCACGATTATCATCAAACCAAAAAAGTGGCTACCGATTATGCAAAAAAATACGGTATTTTAATGACAGGCGGAAATGTTGATCCGCTTCGCGTGGAAGCCAAGCGTACAATGGTTTTTGAATGGTTACGCGATTTGCAGAAATTCCCAACCGTTTATATTCAAGCGTTGAGTGGTGGAACAGGTCCTATTGCCATTGACAAGGCTTTGCGAGAAATCGAGCATTTGAATTTGGTCGAAAATTACCCGCGATTTTTGATGGTTCAACCCGATGGTTGTTCGCCGATGGTTCAAGGCTGGAAACGTGCAAAAGCCAATAATTTTTCGGAAGGGTGGGAGAGTGATTATCCAATTTTTGAATGTCCTGTAACGCAAGTGCCGACACTGGCTACGGGAAATCCGGGAACCTTTCCTATCATTGCAAATTTGGTCAAAAAATCCAACGGAGATATGTTGGAAATTCAAGAGTCGAAGTTGGTAGATATGACACGTTACATTGCTTATGAAGCCGTTGTAGCAATGGGTCCTGCCGCTGCAACCGCTGCATTGGGCTATATCGAAGCCTTAAAAACGAATAACATTAAAAACGGTGATTTTGTTTTAATCAACATTGGCGAGGGCATGCGACGTGCACCGGAATTGTTGCAACAAATGAATTACACTGAACAACGCGTGGATTCTGTAGATGAGTGTGAACGTTTCGACAGAGAAAAACTAAGAAATGATTTGAAAAATCGCATCTTAAACTAAGTTTCGTATGAATAAAAAACTGTTCTTTATTTTTGCACTTCTGATGATGTGTTCGAACGCTATTCATGCACAATTATCCAGACGTGCAACGGTTGATTCAATTATACAACGGTATTATAACCCCGAAAGAGGTTTTTTTCAAAAAGCCGGATTCGATAAAGATAATCCCAGATTTATGATGGAAAATGAAGACGGCAGTTTTAAATTTGGCGTTGGCGGTTTCGTGAATGTGCTTTCTCAGTTAGATTATGGCGGCATTGAAGACATTGATTTTGTTACTTCGCAAATCCAAATTCCGACCCATAGAGATCCGAGATTTCTCATATCACCTTATCAGACGCGGTTCAACTTCAAAGTTGTAGGGCAAGATGCCAAAAAACGAAATGTCGTCGCTTTCATAGAAGCCGGATATAATGGGACGAATATTTCATTGCGACACGCGTATGTATCTTATGCTGGTTTTACAATCGGACAAACGTGGAGCGCATTCATGGATTTGGAAGCCGATGTATCGCTGATTGACGGTGAAGGTCCAAACAATCAAATTGGACTGCGCGTTCCAATGGTTCGATATACCTACCATTCCAATAAATGGGATTTTAGCGTCGCAGGTGAAATTGGGAATTATTTGTTTGAATTTGCCGAACAGCAGTATGGTTTTTACCCGCAAAACCAGATTATTCCGAATATTCCGATGCACATTAAGTACAGAGATAAATGGGGGCATGTTCAATTAGGTGCAGTGTTCAAAATGATGAATTACGGCGATTCTGCTGCGAACGAAACGGTTTATGTTCCGGGAGGCGGAGGTTCTTTAAGTGGAACCTTCAATGTTTGGAAAGGCGGATTACTTTGCTATCAATTCATTGCCGGAAGAGGCATTGGCAATTATATCAACGATTTGAGTGCATTTAACTACGATTTAATTCCAGTTCCTGATGAACACGGACACATGACAATGACCACATTAGAGATGTATGGCGGTTATGTGGGCCTGCAACATTTTTGGACACCAACATTGTCTTCCAACGTAGTATATGGCACAACATACCTGAAACCTCCAACACTTCCCTCTCTTCCTCGTGAGGAATTTACGTATGGCAATCTCTACAATTCCGCGCATTATTTTGCAGCGAACTTACTCTGGAATTTTATTCCTTACGGACGAATTGGGGTTGAGTATTTGTTTGGTAAAAAGACCAATCTACAAGGAAAAAGCGGAATCAATCATCGTATTAATGTTGGAGTCAGATATAATTTCTAAAAAATAAAAAAACTCAATTTAGGCGTTAAGATTAATAATGAACACAATTAAACAAAACAAACAGGGCTTGAAAGTCCTTATAGCAGGCGTTATTTTACAATTTTTTTTAGGTATAATTTACACGTGGAGCGTTTTCAAAGCACCCGTAAGTGTGTACTATAAATGGGATGCATTTGATGTTGGGCTTACCGCTTCGTTCATGCTTTGTTTTTTCGCTGTGGGCATACTTTTGGGCGGAAAAGTAGTAGCGAAAATCGGTGTAAAACTAACCGTGCTTATCGGTGGATTAATGGTTGCAGCGGGAATGTTGGCAACATCGTTTATTCCTGCAACAGGACAAAATTCTGTTTTTTGGATTTATTTTTTCTATGGAGTAATCGGAGGATCGGGCGTGGGCGCCGCTTACAACGCCATTATTTCCAACGCACAAAAGTGGTTTCCTGAAAACAGAGGTTTTGCCACAGGAGTCAGCGTTAGTGCGTTTGGATTTTCGACTGTATTTTTTGCGCCATTTATAAAAATGCTTAGTGAAAATCTTGAAATGAACATTATTTTCATGATTTTATCCGGAATTTTTGCTATGGCAACGCTTCTATTGTTCAATTTTATTAAATCTCCGGATCAAATTGCAAATGCCTCTGTACCCGTATTAAAAGGTAAACAATACACAAACGGTGAAATGCTAAAAACCACACGTTTTTATCTGATAACACTATCCATGATGTTCGGAACGGCGGTATTTTTTACGATAAATCCTGATTTAAAAGATTTGGCCATCAACAGAAATGCGGCATCTTTTGCAACTGTTTTGGTTATGGTTTTGGGAATTTCCAACGCTTTGGGAAGACTTTGCATACCGCTTTTGTCCGACAAAATCGGTGCCATAAATACCAACATTTTAATCCTTGGAGCAACAGCAGTTGGTGCATTCTTGCTTTGCTTTGTGGGCGGAGTCGGATTGATTTTAACCATCTCGATTGTTGCCTTCTGCTACGGTGGCACCGCAGGTTTGTACCCTGTCATTACAGGCGATAATTTCGGACTTAAAAACGTTGCTTCAAACTACGGCTTGGTGATGATTGGCTTTATGTTGTCCGCACTTATATTTCCATTTTTAATTGGTAAAATTGATAGCCAATCCATGAAATTTATCACGCTTGGTATTATAGCGGTCATGAGTACGGTTTTTGTTATTATCTTAAAAATAATGAGAAAAAAATTGCAAGATAACGAATAATTGTAGGGGCGAGGCATGCATCGCCCTCAAAAAAAACACAAAAAATTTGGTTATTTCAAAAAAAAGTAGTATCTTTGCAGTCCGAATTTTGAAAATGAAAGTCGGGAAATGTTCAAAAACCCTACGCCCCGTTCGTCTAGTGGCCTAGGACATCAGGTTTTCATCCTGAAGATCAGGGGTTCGACTCCCCTACGGGGTACATACTAATAATCTGTAAAGACGCGATTAATCGTGTCTCAACAAAAAACAAAATTATGGCAAACCATAAATCAGCAAAAAAACGCATCCGCACTACTGCAAGAAAAAGAACATCTAACCGCTTGTATGCTAAGACCATGCGCAACTCGTTAAGAGATTTCCGTGCATTGACAGAAAAAACTGCAATGGTTGAGACCATGCCTTCGGTAATTGAAAAAATTGATAAATTGGCTAAAAAAGGTGTTATTCACAAAAATAAAGCCTCCAATTTGAAATCGAAATTGATGAAAAAAACCAATGTAGCTGCGTAATTGGTGATAAAACGTATTGAAAAAAGGTTGTCGAAGGACAGCCTTTTTTTATTAAATTTATAGTCATGTCCAACGAAAAACTAGAAAAACAATCCTCTGCCTTCACTCTTTCGGATATGGAAATTTTCATTTTCCCCGATCTGTTTTATGCGTTGGTGTTGGCGAATATTATGTCGCCCGAAATCTGGAAATGGCGCGATGATCCTTGGTTTAAAGACATCGAAAAAAAGTCGTTTTCCTACAAAATTAATCGTGTGAAGCAATACATCATGGATCACTACACGTTTAATTTGGATTTGGAAACTTGGGGACTAACTACGAAAGAACGTGAATTAGCACGGTTTTCGGAGTTTATTACTGCTGACGCTTTGGCACAATCCAACGCATTGTTTGGTTATGAAGGAGACAAATACTATTTCAGCATTGACATTCGCAAGCATTTTGGGTTGGACAAATATACCAGCGACATCATTCCGTATTGGAAAACAGAAACCGTCGAAGCGATGAACGCGTTTTGTCATAAACCGAATTATGCAACAGGCGCAGGCGAATGCGTATCGCTCGCAACGATGTATGCAGCGGCAATGTTTATTGTCGCAAAAATTCCGTTAGAAAAAATATTTTTGATTGCAACGCCATTGCACAGCCAAAATTTCATCACGGAAAAAGACGGCATTATCACTAACAATCGTCGAATTGTAACGAAAAGCATGTGGTATAATGGTACGATGCTTTCCGCGAAAGCGCGCAGAGCTATCGAAAACGAAAAAATCACGATTGTTTCACACATCAGCGGGCATATTCACACATTTTATGATGAAGCAACGATTTCGCCCGAAGCCTATCAAACGTTTTCAAAATCGCTAAATGACTACTTGCACACGAATTTGACATTTGAAACCTTTGTGAATTTCTTGCGTACAGAACAGCAATATTGGAGTTGCTTTCAATACGAATACATTCGCAACGGAAAGCCGTGTTATGTCGAACTTTGTAAAATTTTCGAATACGAACGCCATAGTAAAAACACATTGACTAATGCCAGCAGAGACGCGCTATTTGCGGAAATCGGCGGAGAAGAATTTCGTTTAACTCGTCGAACAGATAGGTTGATAATGAATATTTTTGAACAATATTTGAATGAAAATTTGCAGGCTTCATTCGATGAGAAACGTCGTTTTTTCGAACAACACATTTTGGAGTGCCCGAATTGTCCGCAAATGGAGAAATTGTTTGATGCGTTGCATGCGTTTTTGAATATTGAGCCGAGATTGCCAAGTAACGTAAAAACCTTTGTAAAAACAGAGCCTATTGAAATTTCAGAACAGCTGTCACGAGAGGAAGTTATTGCCGAAATTGAACAAAAAACCTCTATCAACGAAGTGGCACAATTAGCCCTGTTTGCTGCTCGTCGAATGGATTTGGTGGATTGGCAACCGTTTGTAAAAGCTGTTGTCGAGCGCAATCCGGTTTGTGTAGATGCCTTAAAAGATCTATCCATTTATGAAATTTACGACGTACTAAAAAAATTATCTTCCGAATCTATTTATGATGAACCTAATCGTCTTGCTATGCCTGACGAAGTTTGGAATTTTCAAGTTGGTGATGGTTTGGAAAAAGCATTCGCCATGGTTGCAGCAATCATTAATAAAGATTCGAAAAACACAGTAAAATTAACCTGTTCGAAGAATTTAGCGAAGTTGAAATTTGATGGGAAAACTTTTGAATTTCTTACATCGAAAAACTTAGACATTAACCTTAACATTCCGTTTTTTCAATCGAAATGCAAGTGCTGCTAATAGCAATATCCCCGCTAAAAACAATGAAATACGCCCAATGTAATCACCGTATTTGACGTAAAATGTGATTTTGCTGTTGGCTTTTACATTCTGTGCAATCACCGCTTCCTCCCAATATGGCGTGGCTTGCGAAACATCGCCACGCTGATTAATGAAAGCCGAAATACCTGTGTTGGCGCAACGTGCAATATCGCGACGTGTTTCGATGGCTCGCAATTTTGCGTATCGCATGTGTTGACGATGTCCGGGCGTGTTGCCCCACCAACCGTCATTCGTGATAATGCATAAAAATTGTGCACCATTTCTTACAAATCCTGCAACAAAATCGCCGTAAATTGACTCATAACAAATTACAGGAGCAAAAGGAGGTGTGCCGTATTGCGAAATAAATACCTCGCGATTTGGGCTAATACCAAGTGTTCCAACGGTTCCGCCCATATCAATGGCTAATCGTTCCAACGGTCGAAAATATTTCACAAACGGCATAATTTCTACACCCGGCGTGAGTTTTGACTTGTAATATTTTTGAGAATAGTCGTTTTCGCTTACTAACAGTGCCACGTTATGTGCTTCATAATACAGGTTCCCGTAGGAACGAGCAGCAGGTGTGCGTTCCTTAACCAAACGAAACGACGAAAGCCCTGCAATCATTTCGATACTGTCGTGTTGCGACAAAAACTCCTGAATGAGCCTCAAACTGGGCGAATAATCGAGTTGATGTTCCCAAACATATTCCTGTATCATGCTTTCGGGTGTCAAAATCAAACGGGTATTTGGCGTGACTTTTGTTCTTGCTAAATCCAACATACGTTCAGTAGCAACAACAGGGTTCAGTTCATATTGTTCGCCGTATGGATCAATATTTGGTTGAACGATTACAACTTCTACATCGGAGCCTTTTTCTTTGTAAGTTTTATACATTATTGCCGAAATAACTATCGGTAAAAGCATAATTGTGAATGCAACGAGGTAACATTTTAACGAGTTTTTTTTCTCAACACATATTTTGAATATCGCAATATTGGTTGCCCAAATCCAAATCGAACCTCCTAAAACACCTGTAAATTCATAGAATTGCACAAGATGTGGTGTAAACGCAAACACATTTCCAAGCGTCAACCAAGGCCAGGATAAATCCCAGTCAAAATGAAAATATTCAAACGCCGTAAAAAATACCGCCAAAACCCACAAGCAATTTCGCATTTTAAATACGTGTTTTTTGACGAGATAATAGAAATAAACCATCAATGCCATCAGTGCGCTATTGGTTATAAACGCTAAGATTGCAGCAGGCGTGGAATTAAAAACCCACCATGTTGTGATGACATTCCAAACCAAAAAAGTTAAAAAGGCATAACCGAAAAATCGTTTTCCGTTCTTACGTTCAGGTGTTTTTTCCAAATCACTGAACAACCACAGGAGCGGAATAAACGCAACAAAAATCAAAATAGAGGTAATCGAGGATAGCCACGCTAATCCTAAAAGAACACCGCTTAAAACGGCTAATCCTAAACGTAAAATCGCACTCATTATTCGGAAAGAATAGTTACTTTATTATTTAACACTTGCAAAACACCGCGATCAACCTCAATAAAATGAGGAGTTATATCGCCAGATATTTCATATTTTACTTGTCCTTTGGCTAAAATAGCAACCATTGGAGCATGATGATCCAAAATTTGAAAAAAGCCGTCCTTACCCGGGCACAACACCGAGCGCACTTCACCTTGAAATAAGGTTTTTTGAGGAGTTGAAATTTCTAATTGCATGTTGAAGATTCTAACATTTTTTTGCCTTTTTCGATGGCTTCGTCAATCGTTCCAACAAGATTGAATGCTGCTTCGGGATATTCGTCCACTTCGCCGTTGAGGATCATTTTGAAACCGCGAATGGTTTCTTCAATCGGCACAAACACGCCCGGAATGCCAGTGAATTGCTCGGCTACATGAAATGGCTGTGACAAAAAGCGTTGTACCCTACGCGCTCTCGCAACCACCAATTTATCTTCATCGCTCAACTCATCCATTCCCAAAATTGCGATAATATCCTGCAATTCCTTATAACGTTGCAACGTCATTATCACACGTTGAGCAGTGTCGTAATGCTCATCGCCAACAATTTTTGGAATTAAAATTCGTGATGTGGAATCTAACGGGTCAACAGCCGGATAAATGCCTAATTCCGAGATTTTTCGACTCAAAACTGTTGTGGCATCCAAGTGTGCAAACGTTGTTGCCGGTGCAGGGTCGGTCAAATCATCGGCAGGTACATAAACCGCTTGAACCGAAGTAATGGAGCCACGTTTGGTAGATGTGATACGCTCTTGCATCAAGCCCATTTCGGATGCCAAAGTGGGTTGGTAACCTACTGCCGATGGCATACGTCCCAACAATGCTGAAACTTCCGAACCGGCTTGCGTAAAGCGGAAAATATTGTCGATAAAAAATAAAATATCTCGACCGGTATTATCTGTGTCGCCATCGCGAAAATATTCGGCGAGTGTGAGTCCTGAAAGTGCTACACGTGCACGTGCTCCGGGTGGTTCATTCATTTGTCCGAAAACCAACGTGGCTTGCGATTGTTTCAATTCCTCGGGATCCACCAAACTCAAATCCCAACCGCCTTCTTCCACGCTTTTTTTGAAGGCATCGCCATAGCGAATAACGCCCGATTCGATCATTTCGCGCAACAAATCATTGCCTTCACGCGTGCGTTCGCCAACACCTGCAAACACGGTTTGTCCGTGATATTTTTTGGCAATGTTATTAATCATTTCCATGATTAACACGGTTTTTCCAACACCTGCACCTCCGAAAAGTCCGATTTTTCCGCCTTTTGCGTAAGGTTCAATCAAATCAATAACCTTAATTCCTGTATACAATACTTCTTGTGTGGTGGTTAGATTCTCGAATTTCGGTGGATCCGCGTGAATATTGGCGCGACGCGTAAATTTCACAGGCGGCATACCATCAATCTCATTGCCGATAACATTAAACAAACGTCCATTGATATCAGGTCCGACAGGCATAGAAATAGGTGCCCCCGTAGCAATAACCTCCTGACCACGAGCCAAACCATCTGTAGATTGCATAGCGATACAACGCACTGTGTTTTCGCCAATATCTTGTTGACATTCCAAAATAAGTTTCTCGTTGTGAGGATTGAAAACCTCCAAAGCCTCGTGAATTTGAGGCAAACGGCTATCTTCATCAAATGCAACATCAATAACCGCACCGATAATTTGGGATACACGACCCTTACTTTTTTTCATGAGAAAATTCTTTTTTTGCAAAAGTACGAAAAATTTACTATATTTGCAAAAAAAATGCTATGTTCACTCCAAAAAATTTAGAACAACTTGAAAAACGCGGAATTACAACTCAAGAAGTTGAGAACCAGTTAGCGTTTTTTGTTAAAGGATTTCCATACACCAAACTGTTGCGCTCTGCATCTAAAAACGATGGTATTGAAATGTTTGATGTGAAGCAAATCGACGAATTGCTGTTGAATTACAAAGACAAAACCGGCGGTCGAAACATCATCAAATTTGTTCCGGCTTCGGGCGCTGCATCGCGCATGTTTAAGCAACTTTCCGAATTTCGAACGGCGTATAAAGTCAACGAAAATAATTCGACTTTATTTGAGAAAAAAGATGCAAATTCGATGTTTTATTTTTTCGAAAATATTCGAGATTTTGCATTTTATGAAGCTTTGAAAGAAGCGATGGAAACTCGCGGAAAATCCATTGAAGATTGCTTGGAAAAAGAAGATTACAACGAAATTTTAGATATGCTTTTGCTGGATTTTGGATTGGATTATTTGAATTTACCGAAAGGGCTATTGCTGTTTCATAAATATGCCGACAGCGTGAGAACGGCGTTAGAAGAGCATTTGGTGGAAGGCACAGGTTATGCAGAAAGCGATGGTAAGGTTAAACTACATTTCACCGTTTCATCCGAACATTTGGAAAAATTCAAACAGTTGGTGAACCAAATTTTATCAACATACGAAACCAAATACCATATGAAATACGACATTTCATATTCCGTGCAAAAGCCTTGCACAGATACGGTTGCAGCAACTCTCGACAATACATTATTCTTGACCGAAAACGGTGACTTGTTGTTCCGTCCGGGCGGACATGGTGCGTTAATTGAAAATTTGAACGACCTGAAAGGCGATTTGATTTTCATCAAAAACATTGATAACGTAACTACCGATAAAAACCGCTTGCCAACAATTACCTACAAAAAAGTGATTGCAAGCTACCTGGTCGATTTGCAAAATAAAACGTTTGACTATCTGAAAAAACTTGAAAACACAAGTATTTCCAATGAACTGTTAACTGAAATTTTTCACTTTTCGTGGAAACAGTTACATATTGCTTTCGATCATTTCGAAAATTTATTTCACGACGAAAAACGCCGAATTTTAATTCAAAAACTCAATCGTCCGATGCGCATTTGCGGTATGGTGAAAAACGAGGGAGAGCCCGGTGGTGGTCCGTTTTGGACGGAGAACACCAAAGGCGAAATTTCGTTGCAAATTGTGGAATCGTCGCAAATTGATCCGAAAAATCCGCAACAACAAGATGTATTGAAAATGGCGTCGCACTTCAACCCTGTGGATTTGATTTGCGGTGTGCGAAATTACAAAGGCGAATTGTTTGATTTGAAAACCTATATTGATCCCGAAACCGGTTTTATCAGCGAAAAATCACTTGGTGATAAAACGCTGAAAGCATTAGAATTACCGGGGCTTTGGAACGGCGCTATGGCAGATTGGATCACGATTTTTGTGGAAGTTCCGATTGCTGTTTTTTCACCGGTGAAAACGGTGAATGATTTGTTGCGACGCGAACATCAGAATGTTTAACCGTAAGGGGCGACGCATGCGTCGCCCCTACTTTTCCGGTTCGGGATGAATAATCACGTGTGTGTTTTCTCCGTAGCGTTCTTTCAGACGACGTTCTATTTCCGTTATTTTACTATGTGCATCTGATAACGACATGTTTCCATCCATTCTAACATGAAATTCGATGGCATAGTTGGTTCCTATTTTCCTTGTGCACAAGTGATGTAAATCATGAACATCTTCAAATTGCTTTGCTATTGCGATGATTTCGTTTTCTGTTTCTTCAGGCAACGATCGTTCCATTAATTCCTCCAAAGCCGGTTTCATCAGTTTGAGAGCCATAATGATAATGAATACACTAACAAACATAGCTGCTAAAGGGTCTAAAATCGTCCATTTGGTACCTAAGAAAATAGCACCACCAACACCTATTGCAGTGGCTATTGATGTGAGTCCATCGCTACGGTGATGCCACGCATTGGCTGTCAGAGCGTCCGATTTCAACTTTCGTGCTTGGATGATGGTGTAGTGATACAGTATTTCCTTAGATACAATAGTGATAATTGCTCCCCAAAGTGCAATCATTCCCGGCTTTTCCAAAGTTCCGCCATTGAAAACATGAAGGATAGACGAGATGCCGCTCCATGCAATACCAAGACCGACTATCAACAGAACAAAACCAACCAGCAATGTTGAAAATGTTTCAAATTTTCCGTATCCATAATCATGTTTTTTATCTTTCGGTTTATTGGAAATTTTTACAAAAATAATAATAACCGCATCCGTAATCAAATCGGACAACGAGTGAGCTGCATCCGCAATCATCGCCGAACTGTGACCTACAACACCTGCAATAAACTTGAGTATGACCAACACGATATTCACAGCACTTCCCACAAGGGTGGTTTTGTAAATACCGCGCGCTCTTTCTTTTTCTATCATAATTGTATAATTTTTAGTTTACACGTATTTTTTGCAAAGATTTGAATTTGCAAATTTATTTATTTGATTTTTAATTGTTTAATATTTTATTACGCACAGTCTTACGCACACATTTACAATGAGATACTGTAAAAAACGGTATGATATTTTGATTTGAAAATTGTGTCATTTAGCAAACTTTGATTGATTATTTTTAGTTTATTCCTCTATTTCTTGCAGGTCTTATTTTCTGCAAATTTACGAAAAAAAAATGACATATAACAAAGTCTTGAAAATTATTTTCTATTAGGTGCTGTTTTTACGATCCTAAAAAAAAGTGAAATATAATTGCAATATATTTTTTACGTCACTTAAATATTTTCGTAAATATCTTTTAATATCTTATACATAACTTTGCAAAAAAGTTAAATTGGGTAAACAAAACATAGTACCAATGGAAAAAAAAATATTGATTGTTGACGATGAACAAGATATTTGCGAAATTTTAGAATTTAATCTTGCAAACGAAGGTTTTAATGTAACTTGTGCCAACTCTGCCGAAGAAGCGTTGAAAAGAATCACGCCCGACCACGTTTTGATATTGCTCGATGTGATGATGGGCGGAATGTCGGGTTTCAAAATGGCTGAAAAATTGCGAAAAGAAAACATCAATGTGCCGATTATTTTTCTCACAGCAAGAGACACGGAAAACGATATGCTAACAGGTTTTTCGGTTGGTGGCGATGATTATATTACAAAACCGTTTTCAATCAAAGAAGTGATTGCACGAATTAAAGCCATGTTGAAACGCTACAATAACCTCCATTCGTCGGCTCAAATAGTCAGCGAAAGCATACTTACATTTGGAAATCTGACGATTGATTTAGAACTGAAAGAAGTTTTTATCAATGGCGAACATATTGCTTTTACAAAAACCGAATTTGAAATATTAACGCTATTAGCTTCTAATTCGACACGAATTTTCAATCGAAAAGATATAGTCGAACATCTGTGCAAAGATACATCATATATAGCTGAACGCACCGTTGATGTACACATCACTCGTTTACGAAAAAGACTCGGTAATATGGCAAAATTGATTTCAAGTCGTTCGGGATATGGCTATTGTTTCAAACCCCCAACGAAGTGAAATAATTTTGAAATATTTTTTTTGTAGTTTTTAAATAATTTCTGAATGTAAATTTATTTTTTTTGTT
>JAIRRI010000087.1 GCA_031256055.1 Bacteroidales bacterium | reverse complement strand
CAACAAAATGCTTATGCACGCTTGTCGAGCGTTGATTTGCCGGAAGGTGTTGATGTTGAAATAGAACCTCCTCATGGCGCAACAGGCGAAATTTTTCGCTATCGCATCGTCAGCGATTTGCACATCCGAGAAGAAGCGGCAATCAACGAATGGGTGGTAGAACGCGAATTGCTTTCTGTGCCTGGTGTGGCAAACATTACGAGTTTCGGAGGCGAAGAAAAAATCTTTGAAATCAAAGTCAATCCCATAGAATTGATAAACTACGGTATTTCGCCGTTGCAGGTTTTTGAAGCCGTTGAAAACAGCAATATCAATGTGGGTGGCGATATCATCCAAAAAGGTAATCAAGCCTATGTAGTACGTGGAATCGGACTTTTGGAAAGCGTTGAGGATATCGAAAATATTTTGATCGAAGTCAGAGGCGGAACACCCATTCGCGTAAAGCAAGTTGCCGATGTGAGCATATCGTCTAAACCTCGCTTGGGACAAGTGGGTTTCAACGACGACGATGATATTGTTCAAGGTATTGTGCTCATGTTGCGCGGCGAAAATCCGAGCGAAGTTATCAAACGATTGCATGTAAAAATTGACGAACTCAATGAGCGTATTCTACCGCCAAATGTGAAGATTGAGCCGTTTATGGATCGCACGGTTTTAGTTGAACGAACGATTCGAACAGTAATGCAAAACTTGCTTACGGGAATTTTCTTAGTATCGTGTATTGTGTTTATTTTCTTGTTCAACTGGCGAACGACGCTGATTGTAGCGTCAGTTATTCCGCTGTCGTTCCTGTTTTCTATGATGATGTTGCGGATTAACAACATGTCCATAAATTTGATTTCGTTGGGAGCGTTGGATTTCGGATTGATGTTGAGTGGAACGATGGTTGTTGTCGAAATTATTTTCGTGGCGATGGTTTTGAAAACACAAGAATTGGGTGGTCTGAAATACGGTAAAATCGCTAAAGACGGCATTATTAAAAAAGCCGCTTCGAGTGTTGCAGGAAACATATTTTTTGCACAGTTGATTTTGTTGGTGGCGTTATTGCCGATTTTCATGTTTCAAAAAGTGGAAGGAAAAATGTTTTCGCCTTACGCTTATACCGTTGGTTTCACGCTTTTAGGTGCGCTGATTTTGTCGATTACCTACGTTCCCGTGATGTGCAAATTATTGCTCAACAAACCTGTTTATGAACGAATAAATCCAATAAAACAAACATTTTTTAACATCATTCACGGCGCTTATCTGTTCACAAGACGCTACAAAAAAGCGACGATTATTGCATTTCTTATCTTGCTTATTACCTGCGTTGTTCGCTTCAATTACTGGGGAACGGAGTTTATTCCGCAAATGAATGAAGGTGCAATTTACGTTCGTGCCACATTGCCAAACAGTGTTCATTTGGATGAAGCGGTAAGGCTTACGCAAGAAATGAAGCGAAAAATGCAAGACATCGACGAGATAGATTTTATTCTTACACAAACAGGTCGTCCCAATGATGGCACAGACGCCACAGGTTTTTTCAACATCGAATTTCATTTGGAATTGAAGCCTAAACGAGAGTGGAAACGCAGAATTAAACAAGATGATTTGATTACTGAAATAGAAGACCTATTGGCTGCCTATCCGGGCATTGTATTCGGCTTCAGTCAACCGATTCAGGATAATGTGGAAGAGTATGTTTCGGGTGTAAAAAGTTCGTTAGTCATCAAAATTTTTGGTCAAGATTTACATCAATTGGAAGATTTGGCAGATCAAACGGCTGCAATTATACAGAATGTTCGTGGTATTGAAGATGTGAATGTGTTTCGAAGTATTGGTTTGCCCGAAATGCAAATTCATTTGGATGAAGCGCGAATGGCGCGTTTCGGCGTTTCGATGGCAGATGCACAAGCCGTTGTTGAAATGGCAATCGGTGGAAAAGCAGCCAATAAATTCTACGAGAGCGAACGCACATTTGACATCGTAATTCGCTACCAAAAAGAATTTCGCGATAACGAAGATAAAATCGCCAATATCCTAATTCCAACCATGGACGAAAATCAAGTTCAATTGAAAGATATTGCCGACATCAAATATGTTACAGGTCCAACCTTTATTTATCGAGAAGGAAGCAGCAGAAATATCGGAATTGGTTTCAGCATTCGCGGTCGCGATATGGGTTCTACCATTGCTGAAGCACAACGTTTGGTTGGCGAAAATGTACAATTAAATCCCGAAAATAAAATGGAATGGGCAGGCGAATTTGAAAGTCAGCAACGTGCTACAAAACAGTTGCAACTGATTGTTCCCGCTGCTATTTTATTGATTTTATCTTTGCTTTACATGAATTTCGGAACGGTGAAAGATACCGTGATTGCTGCGGGAGCGTTGACATTTGGCTTCATCGGCGGATTTATCATGTTGTGGACAACAGGTACAATTTTTGGAATTTCGGCAGGAATTGGTTTCATCATTTTGTTTGGAATTACAGCGACAGACGCAATTTTGATGATTGCTCTCATGAAAAAACTGTATCAAAAAACCAAAGATTTGCAAGGCTCGATTGACGAGGCTGTTCGTCGTCGTATTCGCCCTGTATTGATGATTGCGCTGATGGGTGCGATGGGCTTGTTGCCAGCAGCCCTTTCAAGCGGAATGGGTGCCGAAATCCAAAAACCGTTTGCCATTATGATTGTAGGCGGAACGGTGATTGATATGTTTTTGTGTTTTACGGTGTTGCCGCAGATATTTTATTTTGCGTATCGTAAAAAATCGTAGGAACACACCCACGTGTGCGTTCCTATTGGCATTTGCGCCAAACGATTGCAAGGGCGCACACGTGGGTTCGCCCCTACGATAATTCATATTTTTTTCGTATCTTTGCAAAAAATTCTTTATGAACGAAAAAACGATTGACCTCTCGGCATATTCTTTATTAGATTTATTCGGCGCACAAGAAAAAAATCTCAAATTCATTCGGCAACTGTTTCCGAAAGTGAAAATAGTGGTTCGTGGAAACGAATTGAAAATGGCAGGAGAGACTGACGAAATTGAACGTTTCGAGGAAAAACTCAATCATATTTTACAATATTTCGAAACTTATAACCGTTTGAACGAAAACGATATTATTCAAATCGTAGATTCCGACAGCAATTTCAAACTTTTGGAAAATACCATAAATAAAGACGTTTTGGTGCACGGACGAAACGGAAAACCGATCAAACCATTAACTGCAAATCAAAAAAAATTAGTCAAAGCCTGCGAGGAAAATGATATGGTTTTTGCCGTTGGTCCTGCGGGCTCGGGGAAAACATATACGGCTGTTGCAATGGCTGTTAAAGCATTGAAAAATAAGGAAGTTCGACGAATTGTTCTCACTCGTCCTGCCGTTGAAGCAGGCGAAAATTTGGGATTTCTTCCAGGCGATTTACGCGATAAATTAGACCCATATTTGCAACCGCTTTACGATGCGCTTCGCGATATGCTACCTCAACAAAAACTGATTGACTATTTGGAAGATTATACAATTGAAATTGCACCGCTCGCTTTTATGCGCGGACGCACGTTAGACCAAGCCTTCGTGATTTTGGACGAAGCCCAAAATACCACCGAAATGCAAATGAAAATGTTCCTCACACGCATGGGGAAATCAGCAAAATTCATTGTTACAGGAGATATAACGCAAATCGACCTTCCGAGAAATCAATCATCAGGACTTCTACACGCCTTGAAAATTCTCAAAAATGTGAAAGGCTTGAGCATTGTGCAATTAACTGAAAAAGACGTTGTTCGTCATCGATTAGTTACTGAAATTTTGAAAGCCTATTCCGCATCGTAACAAATTTTCGATTTAATTTTGATTTCTTCGAAAAATTTTGTAATTTTGTAGTATGGAGTATTATGCAAAAAAAGGTCGTTGGTTTTCAAAAAAACAAATAGGTGTGTTGATAAGCGTTTGGATGTTTGCAAATTGCTTATTTTCGCAACGTTTGGATTTTGGAAATCCGCTTGATATTCCATGGAAATTTTCGGCTTCGTTTGGCGAATTGCGAGCGAATGCCTTCCATGCCGGAATAGATTTCAGAACTCAGCAAAGAGAAGGCTTGCCGATTTATGCAGTGGCTGATGGAACATTGTCGCGCGTGGTGGTTTCGGCAACAGGTTATGGAAAGGCTTTGTATATTTCGCATGCCGATGGAATGATGAGTGTTTATGCGCATTTGTCGAGATTTGTTCCTGCTATTGAAAAAGTGGTAAGAGCACAACAATATGCAAAAGAATCGTTCGAAGTGGATTTTCAATTTCCGGAAACCTTGCGTTTCAAAAAAGGCGATTTGATAGGCTATTCAGGCAATACAGGTTCGTCAGGAGGTCCGCATTTGCATTTCGAAATACGAAACAGAGGTGGCGAAAATGCGATGAACCCTTCGCAATTCGGATACACCATAAAAGATAATATCCCGCCCATAATTTCAACGTTTGCAGTTTATCCGCACGGACAACTTTCATTAGTCAACGGACGACAAACTCCGCTTCATTTGCCCGTCAATTGCAGTGGAACAAATTGTTCGATAAACTTGGACACCATCCGTGTTTTCGGACAGTTTGCATTCGGAATTGAAGCCATCGATAAAGTCAACGATGATCGGAGTATTTTAGGATTATACACCATGCAAGTTTTTGATGATGATGAGTTAAAATTTGCGTGGAGATTGGATGCTATGCCGTTTTCTCACATGCGATTTCACAACGCATTTATAGATTATGCACACTTAGACAGCACGGGGAAACGCATTCAATGGACGTATGTATTGCCCGGAAATCGTTTGAATATTTACGAAAAAATTGATAATCGAGGCATATTTTCATTTCTTGAAAACGGTATTCGTAATTTACGGATAGAGGCTGCGGATTTTTCAGGAAATACAAGTGTTTTGAATGTTGTTCTATTAGTTGACGATGAAATGAAATCCATCGAAAATGAACATTTTCATATCGAAAAAGTTGAGCAAGGGCGCTTTTTTTCACACGCCGTCAGCAACACGTTTGAAACCAAAGAAATCCGCGTGGTTATTCCGCCAATGGCGCTCTACGAACCGATTTATTTTGAATACTATGTTGATTCTTCGTCGGATTCTCGGATTTTTTCCAATATTCATCACGTTCACCGTTCGGGAACACCCGTACACATCAATTATTCGTTGAACATAAAACCCATCGGACTTCCTAAAAACCTCGAAAATAAAGCCTTAATCGGTAGTTGGGATGCAAAAAATCAACGATGGGTTGCCGAAGGCGGACGATTTAATAACGGATTTGTGTCGCATAATATCAGAAAATTTAGTATATTTGCAGTTTGTATCGACACCACTGCGCCAACCATCAAACCTGTTGATGTGCAAAACAACCGAGTTCCTATCTCGCAAAACGTGCTGACCTTTCGAATTGAGGACGATTTTTCGGGAATAGGAAGTTACCGCGCAACGATAAACGACCGTTGGTTTCTGATGGAATACGATGCTAAAACCAAAACGCTGAAAGGCACGATAGACACCAAATTGCCAAAAGGCGAACACGATTTTAAACTCACTGTAACCGATAAAATGAACAACCGAACAACTTATCAAGCCAAAATTATCCGATAATGAAAAATTTCCGTTTATTTTTTCCATTAATGCTCCTTTGCACAACTTGGCTGTTTGCACAAACACCAACTCCTGTGCCTGTTCAAATCTCTGAACGTATTGAAAACATTGGAGGTACATACTATCATCTGCATACTGTGGAAAAAGGTCAAACCTTGTATTCCATTTCTCGAACCTATCAAGTAACGGCAGACGAAATCAAACGAACAATAAACAAACCCGAGATCCAAATCGACGAAATTTTGATGATTCCTGTAAGTTCAGAACGCTTGAGAACACTTCTAAGAAACAATCTTTTGCCCGAAGCAAAACCAGAAATTCGACAAGACATAAAACCCGAAAAAACCGATATTGTCAAACCTGTTGACCTCATTCAAGAAAAATTCAACAATCCTCTAAAAACCACGTTAAATGTGGCTTTAATGCTTCCACTTCATTTGAATGAAGTTGACCAAATCAGAATAAATTCGAGAGACAACGCAATACCGAGACCGTTTAGGCTTATTTCGTTTTATGAAGGCGCAACCTTAGCGGCACAAGCGTTTGAAGCCGAAAATGTAAAAATAAACGTGCACGTATTTGATGTTCCCGACGACGAAAATTCGGCTGCGAGTTTGATTAACAGCGGAAAATTAAAAAATATAGATATTATTATTGGTCCTTTACATTTGCGCCCATTCAGGCTGATGAGCGATTTTGCTAAGCAACACGGCATTTTTATTATCAATCCGATATCCGAAAGAGACGAAATTTTGGTCGATAATCCATACGTCATCAAAATTAATCCATCGGAGAAAAATCAATTGGATGCACTGTTGCGTTATGTTACAAAAGACCAGACTAAGCAACAAATTTTGGTTGTATCAAACGATAGTTTACCCAACGAAAAGGAGCGCTCGGAGCAAGCAAGGTTATTTTTTGAAACGCACCACAGCGACTTCTATACACCTGTTTTTGTCGATATTTCGAAAAACAGATTTCAAACATTCAGCAATCTTTTATCCAAAACCAAACGCAATGCGATTATTTATTTGTCGAACAACCCAGCATTTTTCACGGAAATTCTGAATCAAGTACCTAAACGAGAAAACTCTGTGGAGGATGTGTTATTTTGTTTGAACAGATTATCGCAGTTTGATCATACGGAAATACAGTATTTGAACAATTTGCAAACCCATTACACAGCGCCTTTTTTTGTAGATTACAACAGCGAAAGAGTGAGGGATTTTGAACGCTTGTTTTTTGAAACCTATCGAACTATTCCCGATAACAACGCCTACATGGGTTACGATGTGATGAATTTTGTTTTGACAATGTTAAACATCGGAAATACAAATTATGGCAATTATTTGGAAACAAAAACCTGTAAAAGTTTTCACAACTGTATCCGTTTGAGACGCGCAAACCCCACACAGGGCTTGGAAAATCAAGAAACCAATATTTTAAAAATAGAAGACGGCAAGTTGAAAAGAGTAAACAACTAATATGGCAAAACGAACTAAAAAAACAGAACAAACCGACGACACAACTGCGGAAAATGTTTCTCTGCAAACGTTGAAAAGTGAAAAATTTCGCCTTGTGAGTGGCGTGTTTTTTGTGGCATTTGCGCTGTTTATGCTGTTTGGTTTTGTATCGTATTTATTTTCGTGGTGGATTGATTTTGATCAAGTTTCTCACATTTCGACCTACGATTTATTTGCCGATTCGTCTGCGAAAATTCGTAATGTTTCAGGTCGAATGGGGGCTTACATCGCGCATGGGTTTATTCGAAACGGATTTGGATTAAGTTCGTTTTTGTTTATTTTGATAGCGTTGGGAATTGGGTTAAAATTGCTGAAAATTCAGATTTTTAAATTGCGAAAACTGATTTTGCATTCGGCATTTTTCATTGTTTGGGGTTCAGTTACGTTTGGATTTATCACGTTAGGACTTGGAAAATGGAGCATTTTAGGCGGTATTTTTGGTTTTGAAATCGCACATTATTTGAAAGCAGCAATCGGTGTTCCAGGGTTGATCATTTTGTTGGGCGGTGTGTTGATGATGTTCTTGTCTATCGCTTATAGCATGAACTTCAACGTCTTTCCGACGATGAAAAATTGGTTTGAAACATTCAAAAAAGATACGAAATCGGATGTAAACGAATTGCTGAACGAAGACGACAAAAATGAAAAGTTAATTTCAGATGATGAAGATACATTTAGTTTGCTTGAGCAAATCGAAAACGTAGGGGCGGAAAATTTTCCGCCCCTACAAACCGACGACGAAGTGCCGTTTATTATTGAAAATACAGACCATTCAGAAGATGATATGGATGACGTGCATACGCCCAACGAAACTGATGTTGATGAAGAACCATTGATTGGACACGGCATAGATACGCTCTACAATCCATACGAAGATTTGTCGAATTACAAATTTCCGACTTTGGATTTGCTCGAAGATTACGGCATGAAAAATGTCGATAACTCTAAGCAATCCGATGAATTGATAGCCAACAAAAAACTCATCGAAAACACGCTTAAAAGTTTCGGTGTGGAAATTGCACAAATCAAAGCAACGATTGGTCCAACGGTTACGCTTTACGAAATTGTTCCTGCTGCTGGTGTTCGAATTTCCAAAATTCAGAATTTAGAAAACGACATCGCGCTAAGCCTTTCTGCGCTTGGCATTCGGATTATCGCACCCATTCCCGGAAAGGGCACAATCGGTATTGAAGTGCCGAATTTGACCAAACAAATTGTGCCGATGAAAGTGATGTTGGATTCGTCGAATTTCAAAGACACAAAATTTGATTTGCCGATTGCCTTAGGAAAAACCATTCAAAACGAATGTTACGTGGCAGACTTGGCAAAAATGCCGCACTTGCTGATGGCAGGCGCCACAGGACAAGGAAAATCGGTGGGGTTGAATGCCATTATTGCGTCGTTGTTGTACAAAAAACATCCTGCCGATTTGAAATTTGTGTTGGTCGATCCGAAAAAAGTTGAACTCACACTTTACAACAAAATCGAACGTCATTATTTGGCGAAATTATCCAATGTTGAAGATGCGATTATTACGGACACGAAAAAAGTTGTCAATACATTAAATTCGTTGTGCGTGGAAATGGATATGCGCTACAATCTTCTGAAAGACGCACAGGTAAAGGGGATCAAAGAATACAACGCCAAATTTATTTCACGCCGTTTAAATCCAAACGACGGACATCGCTACTTGCCTTACATCGTTTTGGTGGTGGATGAATTTGCGGATTTGATTATGACAGCAGGTAAAGAAGTTGAATTACCGATTGCACGCTTGGCGCAATTGGCGCGGGCTATCGGCATTCATTTGATTATCGCAACACAACGACCTTCGGTAAATATTATCACAGGAACAATCAAAGCGAATTTCCCTGCGAGAATTGCATTTCGTGTAACTTCAAAAATAGATTCTCGCACCATTTTGGATAGTGGCGGAGCAGACCAATTGATAGGAAAAGGCGACATGTTGCTATCAACAGGAAATGAATTAATCCGCATTCAATGTGCATTGATTGATACGCCTGAAATCGAAAGAATAGCGGAATTTATCGGCGAACAGCGCGGGTATCCCGAAGCCTACGAACTTCCTGAATGTGCTGATGAATCGAGCGGTTTGGGAGGCGGAACATTTTCTGCAGACGAGCGCGATTCGATGTTTGATGATGCAGCACGATTGATTGTATCTTCTCAAAGTGGCTCTACATCGCTCATTCAGCGAAAACTGAAATTAGGTTATGCACGTTCCGGACGACTGATGGATCAACTTGAAGACGCGGGAATTGTAGGGCCATCGCAGGGAAGCAAACCGAGGGAGGTTTATATTAAGGATATGCAGACGTTGGAGAATTTATTAATGGAGAATTGAGAATGGAAATAATAAGCAATGTATCTATTGAAGAAACAATAAAAAGAGAAATCGAAAATTCGTTTAATTCTAAGCGAAAGCGTATTTTTTCAAAAATTTTTAGTGCTGCATTAGGTAGCGTTCCGTGGATAGGTGGTTTTTTAAGTGCTATAATTGATTTTAAATCAGAGGAAGGACAGGTAAAAAACAATCAACTATATGAGCAATGGCTTAATGAGCATACTCAAAAAATGCAATTATTGGGAGAAACATTAATATCTATAATCAAAAGATTTGATGAATCTTCGGAAGAAATGAACGAGCGGTTAGAAAGTGAAGAGTACTTACAAATAGTTAGAAAAGCATTTCGAGCGTGGGATAATGCTGATACTTTTGAAAAGAGAGAACTCATTAGAAAATTATTGACAAATTCAGGTGCGCAAACATTAGTCCATGACGATTTAATCAGGCTATTTATTGATTGGCTAAATTTATATCATGAAATACATTTTGCTGTAATAAAGGTAATTTACCAAAAACCTGGTGTTACCAGATATGAGATTTGGAGTGAATTAAATGGTAGTCAAGTTAAAGAGAACTCAATGGAAGCAGATTTATTTAAACTGTTAATTCGAGATTTAAGCATGGGAGGTGTCATTCGACAGCATAGACCAACGGACTATCATGGAAATTTTATTAAAAAAACGAAAGTAAAGGCTCCTCCAACAAATACATACAAATCAGCATTTGATGACACGGAGACCTATGAATTAACTGAATTAGGGGCACAATTTGTACATTATACGATGAACGAAGTCGTACGAAAAATTGAATAAAAATGCCTCTAACTGACGATTTGGCGCAAGCGATGAACGATATAGTAGAATACTCAATAACAAAAATAAAATAGGTGAATTGTATTTCAAAAAAAAATGCGTATCTTTGCAAAAGTATTTTTATATGGAACCAATGGAATTAAATAAAGGAAGTCGTGATGAGATTAGTTTCATTTCGTTCATCATCCCTGAATTTGCAGCAGCATACAAGATGAACGTGCAAAAAGCCTATCAGTATTTGAAGCAATATGGCGGACTTGATTATTTGCGCGAAAATTGGTGGGCTTTGCATACTGATAATCCATTTTGGGCTGTACGTGAATTGTTTGATGTTTGTCATCAGAATGGAGGTATGCGATGATAGTATTCCACGGAAGTTATACGACAGTCGATGAAATTGATCTGACAAAAAGTAGGAGCAATCTTGATTTTGGCAAAGGTTTTTATGTTACCAATATTCGCTCACAGGCAGAATATTGGGCAGAAAGAACAGCAAGATTTCATAAAACAAACGGCGTTGTTTCGGAATTTGAATTTTACGAAAGAGCCTTTACCGACAAAAGGTATAAAGTGCTACGTTTTGCCGATTACAACGAAAAATGGCTTGATTTCGTGGTTCTCAACAGAGACCCAGTCACCGAAGAACAGCGACACGGTTACGATATTGTAGAAGGACCCGTTGCTAACGATGATGTGAATGACCGCATAGATGACTATCTCGCAGGACTTGTATCCAAAGCCGATTTTTTGAAAGAACTTGCCCATCACAGACCTACGCACCAAATTTGTCTTTGTACGGCTCGTTCTCTACAAATGATTAAGTCGATAGACAAAAAATATTTCATAAATGTAAAACATATTTCCAAACCGATAATAGAAAAATTGGTAACCGAGCAAAATATTGATAAATATGATGCTGCCGATATGCTTTACAACTCCAATACATTTTCGCAATTATCAGACAAAACCACCGAACTTTACAAAAAACAGTGGACGGAAGTTTACGATATGTTAAAAACAGAACTGAATTTGAAATGATTTACCAATATGAAAAAAACCTTACTCATCACAATCCTTGTAACCTTAACCATTAGTGGTTTCGCGCAAAACAGCAATCAACGTCGCGAACAACGTAAAAATCAAAAAGAAGTCAAAAAAACCGAAAGAGGTATTGACGATCCGAAAGCGCACGATATTTTAAGTGCTGTGCGCAAACAGTTGAAATCTTACAACAGTCTGAAAATAGATTTTACTTATCTGTTGGAAAACAAAACCGAAAAAATCAAAGAAAGCAAAAAGGGCACTATTTTGATCAAAGGCAACAAATACAATTTGAATTTCATGGGACTAAACGTGATATCCGACGGCAAAAACATTTGGAATTTTAACCGAGAAGCCAAAGAAGTTCAAATCACCGAAGTCAATCCGAAAGAAACCGACATGATGAACCCAATTGCATTGATTGATAATTACGAAAAAAACTTTCGTGCTAAACTCATTCGTGAAGACACAGACAAAGGTGTTCCAGTCATGATTATTGATTTACTTCCTTTTGAAAATCGGAATTTTCACAAAGTGCGGATTGCTACAGACAAAGCGAAAAAGACGATTGTTTTCTCGGAAATTCACGATAAAAACGGCACTATTATTACGTTTAGAGTTGATCGCATGCAAACCAACGTGTCTGCGCCTGATAGTGAATTTAAGTTTGATGTGTCCAAACATCCTGGCGTAGAAGTGATTGATATGCGATAACCGTAGGGGCGTATTGCATACGCCCCTACATGTTTTACATTTTCAACTGATGCCCCATACGCTCTTGCTTAGTGCGCAAATAGCGCTGATTGTGAGAATTTGCTTCAACTAAAATCGGAACAGTATCTACAATTTCGATACCGTAACCTTCCAAACCAATCCGTTTTACAGGGTTATTGGTGATTAACTTGATTTTATTGGCTTTCAGATAGCGCAGGATTTGTGCGCCAATACCGTAATCTCGTTCATCGGAACGAAAACCGAGCATAACATTGGCGTCCACCGTATCAACGCCTTGTTCTTGCAATTTGTAGGCTTTAAGTTTGTTGATGAGTCCTATCCCCCGCCCTTCCTGATACATATACAACACAATGCCTTTTTCTGCTTTTTCCACCATAGCCATGGCTTGGTGCAACTGATCGCCACAATCGCATTTACACGAATTGAAGATATCACCCGTAACGCACGATGAATGCACACGCACCATCACAGGTTCATTTTCGTTCCATTCGCCTTTTACCAACGCCAAATGTATCATTCCTGTTTGTTTTTCGGAAAAGGCTTTGAGTTTGAACGTGCCCCATTGCGTAGGCAAATCCACTTCTTCCTCAAATTGGATTAAGGTTTCGTTTGCTACACGATAAGCAATCAAATCTTCAATGCTGATGATTTTTAAGTTGAATTTTTTGGCGATTTCGACCAATTGCGGTAAACGCGACATTGAGCCGTCTTCGTTCATAATTTCGATCAAAGCGCCTGCGGGATAAAGTCCTGCCAAACGTGCCAAATCCACAGCGGCTTCGGTATGTCCCGAACGTTGTAAAACACCGCCATTTTTGGCTCTCAGCGGATTGATATGACCGGGACGTCCCAAATCTGATGGTTGAGTTTTGGAATCGGCTAAAGCGCGGATTGTGGCTGCTCGGTCGTGAGTTGAAACGCCCGTTGTACAGCCGTTTCCGAGCAAATCGACCGTGATGGTAAACGGCGTGCCGTGAATAGACGTATTGGAATTATCGGCAATCTGCATGTTTAATTCCAACTCTTTGCAACGGTCTTCCGTGATTGGAACACAAACCAAGCCACGTCCTTCTTTAATCATAAAATTGACCATTTCGGGAGTGATTTTTTCTGCTGCACAGATGAAATCGCCTTCATTTTCGCGATCTGCGTCGTCAACAACAATTACAAAACGTCCGTTTTTAATGTCTTCAAGGGCTTCCGAGATAGAGTTTAAGTGCATAACTTTCAATTTAGGCTTGCAAAGGTACAAAAAAAATCGTATCTTTGCAAATCCATTACAAAATCCATACATGCTTCGCTATTTTAATATAATTTTCGGCTTCCTCGCCATTGTGATTGGTTTTTCTTGTGCAACGCCCGGACGACCGACAGGTGGCCCAAAAGACGAAACACCGCCAAGGTCGATTCATGCTTCGCCTCCAAATTTTTCTACACATTTCGATGCAAGAAGAATTGTTATAACTTTTGACGAAAATATTGCATTAAGAAATCTAAACCAACAATTAGTGATTTCACCACCAATGGGGAGACCTAATATTGGCTCAAATAATCGAACTCTGAGCATTCGCTTGCAAGACACGCTTCGCGAAAATACGACTTATGTATTTTCGTTTGGCGATGCTATTGTTGATTTCAACGAAGGTAATGTTTTGTCTAATTTTCAGTACGTTTTTTCGACGGGAGCAACCATTGATTCGTTAAGTGTGGTGGGCGAAATTTTGGATGCTTACACGTTACAACCGATTAAAAATGCAAGTGTAGTCTTGGTGTCGGATTTGGATCATTTAATTACGAAAGAAGAGCGTCCGATTTATGTCGCTAAAGCGAACAATGAAGGGCATTTTCAACTCAACTTTTTGCGCGAAGGCTGCTATTTTTTGGCAGCAATCAACGACAAAAATAGTGACTGGGCATATGATTCGTTGCAAGAAGAAGTGGCTTTTTTGCAAGCCTGTGTATCACCGAGATACTTAAAAATGCCAACACTTCAAGAAAAAGACAGTAATGACAATGGTTGTTGTCATCACGACAGTTTATCACTACTTGATTCTATTAAAAAGTTTTATGAAGACGGCTATCAATTGTTAATGTTCAAACAAGAGTTGCCGCAAGGCGTGACTAAATCCGAATTTTTGTCGAATGCAGTAATTCAAATAGAGTTTCGAAATCCCACAAAACAAGCCGAATTCCGAATATTACAACCCGAAATTGACTTTGGAAATTATTACGTTCGTTGGGATAAAAATCAACAAAAGGCAGAGATCTTTCTAACAGAATTGGGCATTCGAAATCTTTGGCTTTATGTGGAAGATGGCGATTTTTCGGATACACTGAAACTTCTTAACACGAAGACCGACGAGAAACCTGCACCATTAAAAATTACACTTTCATCAGGTCAAGAATTGGCTTTTTTCGATACGTTAAAACTTTTGTTTAGTTCACCAATTCGAGAAATCAAGCCGTTAGAAAAGCCGTTTTGGTTGTATGTCGGAAACGATACCATTCCAATTCCTCTGACGCATTTTTCGTTCAATCCATCTCGCACGCAGATTATTTTTGACACACAATTAAACCAACGAACGCAATATCGATTGATGATTGTAGATAGTTTAATTTTTGATTATTTTGATCAAACTAATGACGATACGCTGCTTTTGAGATTTAGAACCAATGCGCCCGAAAACTACGCCCGATTGGATGTTAAGATACTTAACAAACCTGATGAATCGTGTATTTTGCAGGTATTGAACGAGAGGCTGGAAGTAATTGAACAACGCATATTGCTCACAGATAGCGCGTCATTCACGACTTTGAAACCCGGAAAATATCGTCTGCGATTAATCGTTGATCAAAACCGCAACAACCGTTGGGATGCAGGAAATCTTCGCGAACGCCGTTTACCTGAACCGGTATTTATTCTGCAGAAAGTCCTCTCATTAGAAGCGGATTGGGAGTATGAGGAGGAATGGGAGTTGTAAATCTCAAAGTTTTTTATTTGTCTAACAGAGCGTTACAAAGGTTTAGTAAAAAATTGTTAATTTTAATACTTTCTAACTTAAATTTTTTGATTTGTATTGATTATTCAAAAACTTTTTTGTATTTTTGCCCCATAATTACAAACAAACCAAATTTTTGCCTATGAAAAATACGCGTAGTTAATACGCACATTGACATTTATATACAAAGCGTTTTCGCATTCGAAATCTAGACAATTTCAAAGTGTTATCATGAACGCTCACGCAATCCTGCGTGAGCATACTCATTATTTGATAACACAGGTAGTCTAGAACCTCGAATGCAGATAAAAAGTTTTGCTCGCGCTTTTTTTATGTTCCAATCAAAAAACTTAAAACAAACCATAATGAACCAAGCCAAAATCCTTCAAAATTTAGCTACCTTAGAAAAACTTGTTCGCCAAGAATGTACGGGCACGCCGGAGCAATTGATGAAACGACTATCTATCAGCCGTAGCACGTTGACCCGTAGAATTGACGAGTTGAATTCTCACGGCGTAGAGATTAAATACAGTCGCACCCGCAACACGTATTATTACAATAACGATGAAGTTGTTGACATTCTCTTTAGTATAAAATCAACTGCGGAATGATAAACAATTAGTCAAATTCATTTTTTTTTCGTACCTTTGTAGCAAAAAAAATCATTTTTTTGAAAATATTTTCTTCGTGGTCATTTTTTGACCACAAGGAGTTGTATCTTTGCAGTCGGAAATAATTCCGAACTAACAACAAACTAAAACCGGACGACCAGGGTTATAATAGTCGTAGAAAAATTATGAAAACTTTAAATCTTGAACAAATGGAAACCATTCAGGGAGGAAAATGTTTCTTCGCGATTCCTTTCGTTTTATTAACTCTAACTGATCCGATACATCGTCCTCTTTCTCTTGAGTATGCAAGATACTGTTGGAATTCTTAAACAAACAAAACCGGACGACCAGGGTTATAGTCGTAAAAGAACTATGAAAAAATTAAATTATGAACAAATGGTGGTTACTCAAGGAGGTACCACAAACCGTAGATGTATGATTTTTGGAGGACTAACTACTGGTGGTATTGTTGCTGGATTTTTCATACCAGCTTTCTGGGTCGCCTCTTTTGCTATGAGCGGTGTAGCCACTGCTCAAGGTTGTTTTGATTAACATCCATGAAGAAATTATCTTGAAAATAAATTGGTTTGAATTTGTATAAATATAAATCAATTTATTTTCAAGGTAGTTTTTATTACTAATTCTACACATTCCTAAACTATGAAAAAAGAAGATATAATCAGCATATTAAAAGAAAAAAAATACCTTTTTGAGTTAAAAGAAAACCATATTGTCATTAGGTTAGCGAGAAGATATTTTTTGAAACTTGATATTGAAAACGACAATATTGTTAAAAGTGAAGACAGGGTCACGCGATTCGGCTTGCTCGCAAAAGGAAAAAGCCTAAAAGCAGCTACTAAAATAAATATGATAGCCTCTTTTATATTTTGTGTTTTATCCATTGTATTCTTGTGTGTTTTCACACCTGGTTTTTCATCCGATTTTACAGGGTCTTTAATTATTACGTATACTTGTATAATGTTGTACCCATTGTTAGAGTATCTATACTATAACAGACGTTTGTTGAAAATTAAAAAATTGCTAAATATCAATTTATAAGTGGACAGCCATGCTGACGTGGGTTTGTAACCCGTGCCATTACAGCTAAAATAATGAAAATAAAATGTTATACAGGCACGGATTGCAAATCCGTGTCGGTGACTTTTTAGCAGTAGCCACCATTTGTTAAATATCCTTTACAAATGAATAAATAGCTAAAAAAATTTGACAATAAAAAAACTATGAAATTGAGCATAAATTTATTAAAAGAAGAAAGTAAAAGGTTATCAACTATTAGGATTATATTCGGAATACTTTTTTTATTACTTTCCGGTAGCTATCTCTTTAGTGCTGTGGGAAACGAAAGTTCGAGAACTTGGGATTGGATATCATTTGGTGTTTTTTTATTAAATGGAATATATCATTTGAGTGAGGGACTCGGATATTTGCTCGGGAAAGCCTACATTTTGATTAATTCGGAATTAATTTCTTTCAAAGTAAGTGTTTATAAAAAAGAGCAATCTGTTTGTTGGAATGAAATAGAAACTATTAGTTATAATTTTTATGTCAATAAATTTGAAATCAAAAAAACAGACCATACCAATATGATTTTGAATTTATCTAAATTTGAATACACAACCGTAAAGAAAATCAAAGAAACGATAGATCATTATGCAAAAGAAAAAAACATACCAATCGAAATGCTAAAGTCCGATTAAGTAAATTTATATTTTAACATGAATAAATATCTAAACTTTCCGCCTCTTTACTTTTTTTGCATATACTGTATGATATTTATAGGCTACAGCATAATGGCAAACTATATCCTGTTTGATGATGCTTTGTATTATGATACTTTTGGCGACATCGTTGGAGCAGAACGTATGGAGCAATTCATTGAACAGACAAGATTTTATCAAAAATTTGGCTATTTGTTTATTCCTTTTCTACTTTTATTAAGACCTTTTTATACGGCGATGTGCCTTACAACAGGCGCACTTTTGAGCGAGCAAAATTTGAAGTTTGGTCAAAGTTTTAATGTTGCTTTAAAAGCAGATGCTATTTTTTTGTTGGAAGTAATGATTCGGATTAATTATTTTTCGATTGTGGGCGCTGATTCTTTGCAAGACATCAACACACCTCTTTTTTCGCTTATACATTGGATTGGTACGGATAGTGTGCAGCCTTTTCTTGCATACCCAATGGGTGTTTTGAGTGTTTTTGAATTAACATATTGGATTTTACTTTCCATATTTGTTTCGATTTATACCAAAAAGAATTTTTGGCGTTCACTTTGGTTTGTAATAACCACTTATGGCATTGGGTTGCTATTGTTGGTTATTGCTGTGATTTACATTACAACTTTACTTTTCTAACCGTATGAAAAAAACATTAAAAATAGCAATTCTTGGTGTTGTTTCTTTGGTTATTCTTTATTTTGGCGTTAAAACATATCAAAAATTAGACGTCAAGAAAAAATTGGAAGCACCGCTAAAAACGTTTCAAGATTTTTGTTTGTTTGATCTCAAAACTATGAATGAATTATGTACTGATTCATTATCCGAAAAGCCCATACTGCTGCTGTTTACACACCCCGAATGTGAATTTTGTCACGAAAAAATCAAACAACTCATAGTTCGACTACGCTCACTAACCAATCAAAAAACACAATTGGAAGATGTTGTGATTTTATTGATTACACATGCCGAAAACGAACAGGCTTTTGAGTTTTATTCTCATTATGATTTATCGCAGTATGATAATATCCATTTTCTGATAGACGACTACCTCAAAGTAGCCAATTTGTACGGCACTCCACCCATTCCGTCTGTGTTTTTATACTGTGCGGATAAAAAATTACTGTTCAAACATCATGGAGCGGTTAAGTTTGAAACGATCCTAAAACATTTACCAACATAATGCTCAAAAACTACAATAAATTTTTTGTTCGTCAGCATGGTCAGGCTTCTTGCGGAATTGCTTGCCTTGCCATGATTGCAAAGTATTACGGCGGAAATATACCTCAAGAAAAATTAATATCCACGAGTGGCACTTCCGTAACGGGCACAACATTGTTGGGGCTTTATCAAGCAGCCAACACAATCGGATTAAAAGCAGAAGGTTTTGAAGCCGAAATAAATGATTTGAAATCCTTGGAACATCCCGCAATCCTACATTTCACCTTACCCGATGGATTGGAGCATTATGTAGTTTGCTTCGGTTATCAAAACGGTGCATTTCTAATTGGCGATCCTGCAAAAAAAATGATAAAAATGAGCGAACAGGAAGTTTCAGCCTTGTGGAAAAACAAAAAATTGTTGTTGATACAAAGCACCGAACAGTTTCGCACCGAAGACGACATAGGTAAACACAAAAAGGCTTGGTTAAAAGAATTGCTTACTCCCGATATTTCTATACTTTCGGTAGTTGCAGGTTTGGGTTTAATAGTGGCGGTAGCGGGTATTTCGTTGGCTGTTTTTTCTCAACAATTAATCGACCAAATTTTACCGACAAAAGAACATCAAAAACTATGGATGGGTATCATTTTTTTAGCGTTGTTGCTATTGGCGAAAAACTTGCTTTCATACGTGCGAACTATTTTTGTAGCCCGACAAAGTCGCGATTTTTCCAATCGAATTGTCGGAAGTTTTTACAATCAACTTCTTTATTTGCCAAAATCATTTTTTGATAGTTTAAAGACAGGTGAAATTACAGCTCGACTCAATGACGCTGCTCGTATTCAACGCACCATAAACTATGTGGCGGGAACATTGTTGATCGATATCTTAACCGTTGTAGTGTGCACAGTTCTACTTTTTGCATATTGGTGGATGGCAGGAGCAACAGCACTTTTTGGAGGTTTATTACTAGCTTTGGTATTTTGGAAATACAGCAAAAGAATTATAGACGGACAGCGGAATGTGATGGTTTCTTATGCAAGTGCGGAAAGCAATTTTTTCGATACCGTGCAAGGAGCGGATGTGGTTAAAGGTAACAACAAGGAAGAATTTTTTACACGTTATACCAAACAGATATATGCTACATTTCAAACATCGGCGTATGATTTAGCACTTTTTGGGAATAAAGTAGGATTAAATGTTCAAAACATAGGAACAGTCGCCATTATAGGCGTAATTGCTTTTAGTTCATTAGCCGTATTAAACGACCAATTGAGTTTGGGCGCGTTGGTGGCTATTATATCGCTTGCAGGGTCGGTAATTTCGTCGTCGGCTTCGCTTTCAGGTGCTTATATCACGTTGCAAGAAGCCAAAGTGGCTTACGATCGCTTGTATGAATTTACCAGTTTAGACGGAGAGCCTGCCGAAGCTACTTCGGGGCAGGTTGTAGAGCGTATTGATACGCTCGAAGTCAAAGACCTTCGTTTTCGCTTTCCGGGCAGACCGTTGTTGCTTAACAACATTAATTTTGAAGCGAAAAAGGGACAACTTACTGCTATTTTGGGCGAAATCGGTTCGGGTAAAAGTACGTTATTGCAGTTGATTTCTCGTTTTTATGAACCGGAATCAGGCATATTAACCGTTGATGGAAAAAGTTGGAAAGATTTTCCTTTGCATGATTGGCGAAATGTTGTCGGAGTTATGCCTCAACACATCAAACTATTTAACTCTACCCTGTTGGAAAATATCTGCTTAACCAACGATCAGGAAACATTAGAACGCTGTTTGGTTTTTTGTATGCAATTGGATTTTCAAAAATACTTTGGCAATCTGCCGTTAGGTCCATTAACTCGAGTTGGGGAAGATGGGATAAACCTTTCGGGCGGACAACGCCAATTAGTCGGTTTGTACCGTGCCTTATTTGGAAATCCTAAAATTTTACTGCTTGACGAACCTACAAACAATATGGATCGGACGGCGACACAATTTGTGTGGGAACTCTTAGAACGCGAAAAACATCAGCGTATCTGTATTTTGGTTACTCACAACGAACTATTGGCAACAAAGGCTAATATAGTAGCTTATTTTTAATTTTCTTGTTTGGCAAGGCTTTACAAAGGTTTAGTTAAAAATTCCTAATTTTAACACTTTTTAACTAAAATTTTTTGATCAGACTATTTTTTTGTTGTAACTTTGCAGAAAATTTATGTCAACAGACCTATTTCGAAACAGATACCGTGTGGAATCACACCGATTGCGAGGATGGAATTATGCAAATACGAGATATTATTTCATAACTATAGCAATGGCTTTTCGTGAGTATATTTTTGGACATGTAGAAAATGACAAAATGATTTTAAATGAAATTGGAGAAATCGTACAGAATGAATTTATAAAATCATTTGCCATACGTTCCGAATTGTCATTGGGTAAATTTGTTTTAATGCCTAATCATTTGCACGCGATTGTTGGGCTGGAAAATCCACACCCCTGTAGAGACGCACGGCCGTGCGTCTCTACGGCAACAACATCAACACGTCCAATAATACCACACCGTCAACCCAAATCCATTTCATCATTTGTGGCGGGATTTAAATCGGCAACCATACAAAAAATTAATGATTGGATTGATTCGATGGATTCCGTAAAAACACATGGTATTGTATAGAGACACACGGCCGTGTGTCTCTACAGGGCCGTGCGTCTCTACAGGTCGGCAATTGCATGGTTTTACAAAAATATACTCGCCAAAATCCATTATGGCAACCAAATTACCATGACCGCGTCATTCGTAATCAACGCGAATATACAAACATTGAAAATTACATCATTGAAAATCCACAACGATGGCATGAAGACCGTTTTTTTGTTGAGAAAACTTAAAAGCGTATTAATCCACGTTATCATGCAAATAACTGTTCCTCTCCACACGACCATCTTCGGTGAGATTGAAACGCGGCACTTCGGACGCAGACGAATGCGTGAGTTCTGTCAATTTTACATCGCGACGCATATAAGCAGGCACCCGTTCGAGTTCTTCCAAACCTTCAATGGTTTTAGCCTTAGCACTCACATCGCGAGCAACACTCATATCACGAAGTTGTTGAATGCGATTTGTGCTTTGTGCTTGAAAACGTTCGGTATTTATTGTCGGAGGTTCGGATTTTGAACGTTCGTACTGTTCAAAACGCAAATGCGGCTCTTCTTTCGGTAGTTCGCTTACCACCTGCATTTTAGGCGGTGCAGGACTATGTTGTGCATACAAATCTATAGAGGCTTCCAAACTATTTGAATTTGCTACAGGTTTTGTTTCCGTCTTGCTGATGATGTGAATACCGTCCAATTCATCTTCAGATGTAAAGTTATATTGAGATAAATCGGTTGTTTCGGAAGGTTCCAAAGGTAAGATTTGCAGTGGAGTTTTCATAGGTGTAGGAGGCTCTAACTCTACCTTACGAGGCGTTTTTACCTCAAATATTTCACTTTCTGAAAATCCTGTTGCAATAAGGGTTACGGAGATTTTTTCGCCAAGATCTTCATCTTTTCCTGCACCCCAAATCACGTCAACATCGCTACCCGTCGCTTTTTTCACAAAGTGTGTAATGTCTTTAAATTCGCTCATCGTTACTTCGTTTTCTAACGACGACGAAATATAAATCAACACATTTTTCGCACCATTGATATTGCTATCGTTGAGCAACGGCGATTCAACGGCTTGCATTACGGCCTTGATAGCACGGTCGTCGCCCTCCGCCGAACCACAACCCATTAGGGCTACACCGCTGTTTTGCATCACCGTATTTATATCGCGGAAATCAACTTGGTAAGTTGAGTGAACCGTAATGATTTCGGAAATTCCTTTAACCGCCGTACTCAAAATCTCATTTGCCAAAGCAAAGGCTTTGCTCATGGTTAATTCGCCATATTCGTCGAGTTTATCATTGTTGATGATGAGAATGGCGTCCACGTGTTTGCGAAGTTCGGCAATGCCGTCTTTGGCTTGCAGAACGCGTTTGCGACCTTCAATGCCGAACGGTGTTGTAACCACAGCAACCGTCAGAATGCGCTTCACTTCTTCATCATCGAGTTCGATTTCTTTCAAAAGTTGTGCTATCACAGGCGCTGCACCTGTTCCTGTTCCACCACCCATACCTGCTGTGATAAACACCATTTGCGTATTGTTTTCAAACAAAGATTTAATTTCCTCGGATTTCTCAAGGGCTGCTTTTTGGGCAACAATCGGATTATTTCCTGCGCCCAATCCTTTACCCAACTGTATTTTATTGGGAACAGGGCTGTTGTCCAACGCAGTTGCATCCGTGTTGCAAACAATGAAATCAACGCCCGTAATACCATGTTCAAACATGTGATTTACAGCGTTATTTCCACCGCCACCAACGCCAATAACCTTAATGTAGGACGATTGATGAAGCGGGAAATCGAATTTGAGAATATCTTCCATGGTGTTCATTATTTTATTCATACAAAATTACCTAAATAAAACGGATAGTTATATAGATGTTCCGTGTTTTTATTCACTTGAAATTGTTAATTTCTATTGCTCTTTTCCTATGCCATCTTCCATAAATCCTTCCAAGCGTTTTTTCAAACTCATCCATAGATTTTTTGAACTGTCTTTTTTCGGCATTTTAGGTTTAGCAGGCTCTTCAACAGGGGTTTCTTCAATAGGAATTTCTTCAATGGTCTGAATTTCCAACGGCTCTTCCAAATCAAATCCTGCCATAACCAATCCCACACCCGTTGCATAAGCC
>JAIRRI010000082.1 GCA_031256055.1 Bacteroidales bacterium | reverse complement strand
CGCGAACTCACTGTGATGTTGCTGATTGATGTAAGCAGTTCGAATTTGTTTGGAACACAAAAGCAGTTCAAACGTGATTTGATTACGGAAATATCGGCTGTTCTTGCGTTTTCGGCAATTCAGAACAATGATAAAGTAGGTGTGATTTTCTTTTCGGATCAAGTGGAAAAATATATTCCGCCGAAAAAAGGTCGTACGCATATTTTGCGGATTATTCGTGAATTGTTGACCATAAATCCTGTTAACAAACAAACGAGTATCGGTGAAGCCATGCGTTTTTTGAACAATGTAATTAAGAAGCGTTGTACGGCTTTTGTGCTATCGGATTTTTTCGATAATGATTATGAACATTCGTTGAAAATCGTTAAGAAAAAACACGATGTCATCGCTTTGCGCGTATACGACGAGCGAGAAACGGAGCTTCCAAATGTGGGATTGATGCGTGTGATTGATCAAGAAACCAATCGTGAAATGACGATTGACACGAGTGTAAAAAGCAATCGAAATGCCTATCGAAACTGGTGGTTAAACCATGAAAAGCAAACCGATGATACGTTCAAGAAATTTGCTATTCGTTCGACGAAAATAAAAACGAATGAGGATTATGTTAGACCGTTAACGAAACTTTTTCAAAAGAAATAACAATGCTAAAAAGAATTTTCACCATATTTATTTGCTTATTTTTCGTTTTGAGCGGATTTGCAGGAACGAACGTTGCAAAAGCGGAAGTGGATACGTCCAACGTACAAATCGGTGACCATATCAATCTGAAAATTAGTTTGCAAACCGATCAAGAAAACACGGTAATTTTTCCTATGTTGAGCGACACGATGGACAAAAGAATTGAGTTCATCTCGGTAAGTGAAGTTGATACGATTATAGAGAGAAATAGCCGTGTGAGAACGTATTCAAGAACATTCACGCTCATCATTTTTGAGCCTGGCGAATATACATTTCCGGAAATTCCGTTTTTAGTAAAAACTCCAACGGATAGCGATTTTTCTGAAGTGTTGACTAACCCTGTAACCATAATTGTTGGTGCGCCTGAAGTGGATTTGGAAGCCGATATTAAAGACATTAAACCCATTTGGAAAATCCCGATAACATTCAGGGAGATTTTTCCATATCTGTTGATTTTAATTGGATTAGGGCTACTTACCTTTGCAGGAATTTATATGTATCGCAAGTGGAAAAAGAAAGAACCACTGTTTGTTTTCAAACCAAAACCTGTTATCCCTGCACATGTAGAGGCTATGGAAAATTTAGAAAAACTGCGATTAAAACAACTTTGGCAAAACAATTTAGTAAAAGAATATTACACTGAATTAACCGATATTTTGAGAACTTACACCGAAAAAGGTTTACATATCAATGCTGTTGAAATGACATCAGACGAGTTGATTGATGCCATTGAAAATTCGGAATTTGAAAACAAATCAGAGTTACTTGCGCTTCTGCGAAACACTTTGCCTACAGCGGATTTGGTGAAATTTGCAAAATCCGTACCATTGGCAGATGAGCACGACCGCAGTTTCAAAAGTGTAAAACAATTCGTTGAAATAACCAAGCCAAAAGAAGAGGAGGAAAAATCATGATGAACGACATAACATTTCACAATCCTGAATTTCTGTATCTCTTGCTTGGCTTGCCTTTGCTTGCAGGTTGGAAATGGTGGAAACATAGGCATACAATAGCAAAAGTCAACATTTCGAACATGGAAATGTTCAAGACTACGAAAAAAAGTTTACGTCAGCGGTTGATGTTTTTACCGTTTGCTCTCAGGTTGCTGACTTTAGCAGTTTTGATTGTAGCATTGGCACGTCCGCAATCGAGTTTGAAAGGTCGACAAGAAAATGTTGAGGGAGTTGATATCATGTTGGCGTTAGATGTTTCGGGCAGTATGTTGGCGGAGGATTTTCTTCACAATCGCTTGGAAGCAGCGAAAATAGTGGCTTCCGACTTCGTGCGTTCACGCCCGACCGATCGCATGGGAATTGTTGTGTTTGCAGGAGAAAGTTTTACGCAATGTCCGCTAACCATTGATCACAATATTTTGCTTTCTCAAATTGCTGCTATCAGAGAGGCCGGAAAGGGTAGTATAGAGGACGGTACTGCTATTGGCGACGGTTTGGCCACTGCAATTAATCGCTTAAAAAATAGCACAGCAATCAGTAAAACCATTATTCTGCTTACCGATGGTATAAATAATATGGGCTCTATTGCACCGCTCACAGCGGCTGAAATTGCTGCTGTTTACGACATTCGCGTTTACACGATTGGTGTGGGAACACACGGCACAGCACCACACCCTGTCCAAACGCCGTTCGGCAAACAATATATCAATGTTGAAGTTCATCTCGACGAACCGATGTTGCAACAAATGGCTGAAATCACAGGCGGGCAATACTTCCGCGCAACCAATAGAAATAAGCTAAAATCCATTTTCGAGGAAATCGACCAAATGGAAAAAACTAAAATTGAAGTGTTGAGTTATGAACGAAAGCACGAGGAATTCAAGTTTTTGTTGTGGATTGCATTGGGTTTGTTTTTGCTTGAAATGTTATTGTCATATTCTATTCTAAGATCTATTCCGTAAAACTATGTTCCGATTTGAAAATGATACATTATTAATTTGGTTACTGCTAATTCCGGCATTAATCCTGATATTTTTCGCATTTATTTATACCAAAAAGCGACGTATGAATGCGTTTGCACAATGGTCGTTAATGGAACGTTTAGCGCCTTTGTATTCGCAAAGCAAATACACCTTTAAATTTATTTTGTTGATGTCGGCTTTGGTTTTATTGATCGTGAGTTTAGCCAATCCGCTGTTGGGTTCGAAGGTTGAAAAAGTGCAGCGTAGAGGTGTGGATTTGATGATCGCTTTGGATATTTCGGAAAGTATGAATGCCGAGGATATTCAGCCAAGTCGTCTGAAACGCGCGAAACAAGCGATAAACAGACTGTTAGACGGTTTGAAAAATGACCGTATCGGCATTGTGGTTTTCGCAGGAACGGCTTACACGCAACTGCCTTTAACGAGTGATTACGGCGCAGCAAAAATGTTTATTGATGTCATCTCAACCGACGATATGCAGGTGCAAGGAACTTGCATTGGCGAGGCTATTGAAATGGCAATGGCAGCATTTGACGATGACAATAGTCGCAAAAACAATAGAGCCATTATTGTAATAAGCGACGGCGAAGATCACGAGGATAATGCTATTGAAGCAGCGAAAGCAGCGAGAAACAAAGGTATCATCGTGCATACAATCGGTATGGGGTTGCCCGAAGGCGCACCAATTCCACAATTCAACGGAAATCGCATGGTGGGCTATAAACACGATCGACGCGGGAATTTGGTGTTGACCAAACTTAATGAACAAATGTTAAAAGACATCGCTACTGCGGGAGGTGGCTACTATGTAGGCGCAAACAATGCTTCAGCAGGGGTTGAAACACTGTTTTCAAAAATCGAACAAATGGATAAAGTCGCTTTTGATGAGCGAAATTTTTCGGATTATGAAACGCGGTTTCAATACGTGTTAGCGTTTGTTATCCTATTGCTTGTTTTGGAAACTTTTATTTTCCAAAAGAAAAACAAATTTATCAACCATCGTAATCTTTTTGGGACAAAAAAATCATGAGAATTATACTAAACATAGCAATTTTACTAAGTTTTTCAGCGACTGTGTTTGCACAAAATCCGCTTAGAAATTTTCGTGAAGGAAACAGACAGTTTCAAGATGGAAACTATAATGCTGCTGAAATCCTTTACAGAAGGGGACTTGAAGCAGACAGCAACGATGTTCGCGGACGTTACAATCTTGCGAATGCGCTCTACAAGCAAGGCGAATACGAGAAATCCGCTGAAATATACAACCAATTATTAAATGACAAAAGATTGAGCAAAAAGCAAAAAGCCAATGTCTTTCACAATTTGGGTAATACGTCTTTGCGAACAGAAAACTATCAAGACGCTGTTAATGCATACAAGGAGGCTATGAAATTGAACCCTCACGACGACACTCGGTACAATTTGGCTTATGCTTTGCAAAGAATGCAACAACAGCAGCAAGAGCAACAAGGTCAAGATCAAAAAAACGATCAAAATCAACAGCAGCAAAATCAACAAGATCAGAACCAAAATCAGCAGCAACAGCAACGCCAACAAAATCAAGATAACAACCAACAAAATCAACAACAGCAAGGCGAACGACCCGACCAGATGAAAAAAAGCGACGCCGAGCGAATGCTGAATGCTATGGACAGACAAGAACGAAACACCCTTGATAAAAAGAAAAAAATCAAAGTTGAACAACGCGGTAGAGCCGAAAAAGACTGGTAGTATGCGATATTTTTGGATTGTTTTATTCACATTTTTTTTCGCCCATATTCAGGCGCAGGACGAGTATACATTTGAAGTGAAATCGCCGAAAAACGTAACTGTTGGGCAGGTTTTCGATATTCAGTTTGTGATTAGTTCCTCAAAAAACATCGGGGGACTTACAAATTTTAAAGCGCCGACATTCAAAGGGTTGGATATTCATTTCGGTCCATCGCAGTCGCAATCCTCCAGCACCTCAATTATCAACGGACAACGCACGCATACAGCCAGTGTGATTCTGTCTTATCGTGTTTCTGCGCCGAAAGAAGGCACGATTAATTTTGGTTCTGCAAGCATTGATATTGCAGGCAAAACTTACAAAACAGCGGGCGCTTCCATTCAAGTTTCCAAAAGTTCTCAACAACAACAAGGCGGACAAAGCAACCGTGCTTCGGCTAATGCGCCACAACAACAGCCTGCAACGGTCAGCAATGAAGATCTTAATCTCAAAGCCTCTGTAAACAAGCGTTCCGTTTACGAAGGCGAAGAAATTTTGTTGACTTATACGCTGTTTTATAATGTCAATATTCAACATTTTGCCGTTCATAGAAGAACGTCGGGGCAAGGATTTTGGTCGGAAACTATCAACCTGAATTCGAGACCTGTTCAACATGGAAAAGGTATGAGTTTGGTTTTGGAAAAATCGTTGATTTATCCGCAACACAGCGGTAGGCTAACGATTGAACCTTTGGAAATGGAAGTGATTGCAGTGGTTCAAAATCGCCAACGCTCGCGAGATCCGTTTGCCGATTTTTTCAATGATCCATTTGGCAGTTTTTTCGGTTCTGCACAACAAGTGAAAAAAAACATTGCTTCCAATCGTGTCAATATTGATGTGAAACCCTTGCCTGCAAAGGGAAAGCCCGAAAGTTTCAGAGGCAATGTCGGTCGATTTACATTCAATTCAAAAATCGACAAAACAACACTTAAAGCCAACGAGGCACTGACCATAACCGTAACGATTGGCGGACACGGAAACCTCAGGCACATCGAAGCCCCAAAGGTTTTATTCCCTGCTGATTTTGAAGTTTACGCACCTGTTGAAAAAGACAATATTCAGGTTAGCGAACACGGTATGACAGGAAGTAAAACCTTCGAATTCCTTGCAATCCCGAAAACACAGGGCAGTTACGTTATTCCGCCGATTAAATTTTCATACTTTGATCCTCAACAAGGCAGATATATTGAACATAAAACGGAAGAATTTAAAATCACCGTTCAAAAAGGCGATGAGCGGTTTATGGCAACCGCTGTCGGCACTGCACAAGACAATAAATTTCTCAATCGCGACATTGAATTTATCAAAACACGCACTTCGACATTGAAGCCCATCCATCAAAAATTCTTGTTTTCGACATTATTTTGGATACTTTTCGGACTTCCATTTGTGTTGTTGACAGCGTTTTTAATCATTCGCAGACAGTTGGATATTCGCAATTCCGATATTGTTGGATTGCGCAACAGACGTGCATTTAAAGAGGCAAAGAAAAACCTTCGCAAAGCCGAAAAATTCATGAATGAAAATAATAAAGACGCTTTTTATATCGAAATTTCGCAGGCGCTTTGGGGTTTTTTGAGTAAAAAATTCAACATTCCCATTGCTGAACTTTCTATCGAAAACGTACATCAAACCTTATTAGGCAAACAAATTCAAACTGAACATATTGATCAATTCCTGAAAGCCCTTGAGAACTGTGAGTTTGCGAGATTTGCACCTAATGGCGCTTCGGAACAATCCATGAAAGAGGTGTATGATGAAGCGTTTATGGTGATTAGTAATATTGTCAAGCATTTGAACGAATAAAACGAGTACGAGGTGCGGGGTTGCTGGGTGCGAGGTAAAAAAGGTAAAAGGTGAAGGGTAAAAGATATAAAAACTGAGAATAAAATATCAATATGGAATTTATATTAGAAGCATATAATCGAGATACTCCTGACGAGAAATTACTTAGTGATATTAAAAATGTTGCATTAAAATTAAAGAAAAATACAGTATCTATATCTGAATATGAGTCACATGGTAAATTTCATCCAAGTACATTACAGAGACGATTTGGTTCTTGGTTTAAAGTATTAGAATTAGCCAAACTCGAAGCAAGTAGAAGCAAATTAAACATTCCTGAAAAAGAATTATTTAAAAACATTGAAGAAATTTGGATTGCTCTTGGTAGACAACCAAAATATGCTGAAATTAAAAAACCACTTTCAAAATATTCGGCAGGAACTTATGATAAACGTTTTGGAAGTTGGCTAAAAGCACTCCAAGAATTTGTAGTTTATATAAATTCAGACAACATAAGTGATAACCAAACCAATTTGCTTGAAACAGAAGTAGCGGAAAATACTTTTACAAATGCAAAAATAAAACACAAAACAAAAAGAGAAATTTCCGACAGATTAAGATTTAAAATTTTGATGCGAGATGGTTTTACTTGTAAAAAATGTGGTAAAAGTCCAATGAAAGAAATCGGTGTAGAATTACATATTGACCACATAATTCCTTGGTCAAAAGGAGGAGAAAGTGTTCCTGATAATTTAGAAACAAAATGTAAACAATGTAATCTTGGTAAAGGAAATGCATTCGATGTATAAAAATGAACGAAAACCTGTCCCGTTAGGGACACCATATTGGTAGAAAACGAAACACCCCATAACCCAAACGTCCCGTAGGGACGGAATATAAAAATATCTTGTCCCTACGGGACAACAAACAGAACAACAAAACAATTTTCTACCAATATCAAACCCCTAACGGGGCAAAAAATATAAAAAACACATTGCCCAACGTACTATAACAAACAATGCCAAACACCTACACCCAAATCCATATTCACGCTGTTTTCGCAGTTCAAAACCGCCTATCGTTAATACAAAAACAATGGCAAGACGAATTGTACAAATACATTACGGGAATTATTACCAAAAACGGACATAAATTGTTGCAAATCGGAGGTATGTCCGATCACATTCACGTTTTATTTGGAATGCGACCAACGCAATCATTATCGGATTTAATGCAAGATATCAAAGGTAACTCATCATTATGGATTAACGAAAAAAGATTTGTGCAGGGTAGATTTTCGTGGCAAGAGGGTTATGGTGCGTTTTCATATGGAAAATCGCAGATAGATGCAGTTGTCAAATATATACAACAACAAGAACAACATCATAAAAAACATAATTTTGAGGAAGAATATTTGGAATTATTGAAATTGTTTAACATTGAATTTAATGAAAGATATATTTTAAAAAATCCGGAATAATATAGAGACCCCGTAGAGGTCGCATATTGGTAGAAAATGTGTTGCCCCATTTATATTCGACCCCGTACGGGGTCGTACAACATAGATTGCCATTTTTTCTACCAATATATCGTGCCTAACGGCACGGAACAATTAACCACAAAAAAATGAAAAAATGAAAAAAAAAATCTTTCTAATAATCGCTATCCTGATTGCTATCCCCGCGTTTCCATCATTCGAAAAGGGCAATGAATTTTACATCGCAGAAGAATACAGAAAAGCCTCAGAAGCCTACATGGAAGTAGTAGAATTTGGTTTCGTTTCTGCAGAATTATACTTCAATTTAGGCAATTCGTTTTTCCGATTGGGTGATTATCCGAGTGCGATTTTGTATTATGAAAAAGCCAAACGATTATCGCCGAAAGATGAGGAAATACTAATGAATTTGGGTATTGCCAACACAAAAATCACAGATAAATTTGAAGTCATGCCTGATGTCTTTTTTGTGCGTTGGTGGAAAACGTTTTCAGGATTTTTCTCGCGAGATCAATGGGCGATTATCTTTCTCTGCATTGTGGTTGTAAGCGTTTTATGTTTGGCATGGTACTTTTTGGCTTCGACATACAGAGGCAAAAGAACGGCTTTTTATGTTTGTTTTCTATTCGTTATTTTTTCGGGAACGGCTTTTGGCGCAGCTGTTCAGCAACATCGCGAGCAAACTCGCCATGCGGGTATCATCATGAAAAACAAAGTCAGTGTAAGCAGTTCGCCACAAATCGATCGTCAGAAATTTGTAATTCATGGCGGAGCCAAAGTTGATATTTTGGACGAAATCGGCGGCTATTACCGTATTCGCGTTGCAGATGGAAGCAATGGTTGGGTTTCGAAAGAGGACTTGGCAGTGATATAATTTTTATAGGGGCGAAAAATTTTTCGTCCCTATATTTTATTTCGATTTTTTTCGTATCTTTGCAGAAAAGATTACAATGACACTACTAACTATTTTTAACAACTTTGGCGAATTGTACGATTGGGTACTTATGCCGTTGATGATTTTTTTTGCGCGGATTTGCGACCAGTCTATCGGCACGTTGCGCGTGGTTTTTGTATCCAAAGGGCACAAAAACATTGCTCCAATTTTAGGATTTTTTGAAACATTGATTTGGATTTTAGTGGTGCGGCAAATCATTACAGATATTTCCAATCCGTTGTGTTTTGTGGCTTATGCCGCGGGATTTGCTACAGGAAATTACGTCGGCTTGATTATCGAAGAAAAACTTTCAATCGGAAACGTGATTGCTCGCGTGATTTTACCCAACGAAGACCCTGTTTTGGTTGAAGCCTTTCGACAACAAAATTTCGGTTTCACGCTGATAGACGGCGAAGGCAGAAATGGAAAAGTAAAGATTATTTTCGTTGTATTAAACCGCACAAATTTGCCGAAATTCTTAGAGGTCCTCAACGAAATAAGCCCGAATGCGTTTTACTCCATCGAGGATGTAAAACAAGTGAGAGAAGGTATTTTTCCACAATCCAAAAAACGTCGCTTTTTCGGAAAACAAAATTAAAGCATGGGACGAATTTTAGCCATCGACTATGGACAAAAGCGCGTGGGAATCGCTGTTACCGATGAACTCAAAATCATCGCAAATGGGCTAACTACAGTGCCTTCCGCAGAGATATTCGACTTTCTTAAGACTTACCTTTCCAAAGAAAATGTGGAATTGTTTTTGGTTGGAGAGCCCAAGCAAATGGACAACACACCTTCGGAAAGCAGCAAATTTGTTGAGCCTTTCGTAAAAAAATTAGCACAAACATTTCCCAATATTCCTATCAAACGCGTGGACGAACGATTCACATCCAAAATGGCGTTCCAATCCATGATTGACATGGGACTGAAAAAAAAAGACCGCCAAAACAAAGCTACAATTGATAAAATCAGCGCCACGATTATGTTGCAGTCGTATTTGGAGTTTGGACGATAGTAGAAACACGCTCAAAATCAATACAAAAAATTATCATAAGGATACCGCCGAATATGTAGACGTTTCACTTCCTCGTAAATAAAATCGCGGAACGGATAAAGGTTTTCTTTGGTTTTGGCAGAAATGAAAAAACTCGGATAATTTTCTTTCGCAATCCAGTGTTGCTTTAACTCTTCGAGAGTGATGTTTTCTTTGGTTTTCGGGGTTAAATCGTCGGCTTCTTTTTCAACGAATGTGTATTTATCAATTTTGTTGAACAGCATAATCGTAGGTTTGTCGGCACAACCGATTTCGGAAAGGGTTTGTTTCACGGTGTTGAGTTGGTCTTCGTATTCGGGATGCGAAATATCCACAACGTGAATGAGCAAATCCGATTCGCGAACTTCATCAAGCGTGCTCTTGAACGACTCTACCAAACTATGCGGTAGTTTGCGAATAAAACCAACCGTATCCGATAGCAAAAATGGCATGTTTTCAATCACAACTTTACGAACGGTGGTGTCTAATGTAGCAAATAATTTATCCTCTGCAAACACATCGCTTTTGCTCAACACATTCATCAACGTGGATTTTCCGACATTTGTATAACCTACCAAAGCCACTCGTATCAAGGCTTCTCGGTTTTTTCGTTGAGTAATTTTTTGCTTGTCAATTTCCGCTAATTTTTCTTTGAGTAACGTTATTCGATCGCGAACAATTCGACGGTCAGTTTCGATTTCTCGCTCTCCCGGACCGCGCATCCCTACTGAGCCTCCGCGTTGTTTATCCAAGTGCGTCCACATTCGCGTTAAGCGCGGTAAAAGATATTGATATTGGGCTAATTCGACTTGCACTTTGGAATGCGCCGTTCGTGCACGAGACGCGAAAATATCCAAAATCAGTGTGGTTCGATCTAAAACTTTCACTTGCAATTCTGCTTCGATATTGCGAAGTTGCGAAGGCGAAAGTTCATCGTCGAAAATTGCCATTTTTACGTTTTCTGCGTCCAAATAATTTTTGATTTCCTCAAGTTTTCCTTTGCCGACATACGTTCGACTGTCGGGATGAGTCAGATTTTGCGTAAAGATTTTTTTCACTTCAACACCTGCCGTTTCCGCCAAAAACGCCAATTCGTCCAAATATTCCAATTCTTTTTCGAGCGATTGATTTTGGGTTGCAACACCTACCAATACTGCGTTTTCTTGTATTTTCTCTGTACTAATCATTCAATTTTGATAAAGAAGGTACAAAGATACAAATAAAAATTGAGAATTAAAAAAATTTTGACATATCAAATTTTTTTCGTATCTTTGC
>JAIRRI010000049.1 GCA_031256055.1 Bacteroidales bacterium | reverse complement strand
AATCTGTTACGATACACGTGAGAAACAACGGAACATACACAGTCAGTAATGCCATGGCTACACTGTATTTCGACGATGTCTTCGTTGCCACAGAGTCGCTACCAGTGCTTGCTCCCGGAGCAGCAACGCATTATACGTTCACAGCTCGAACGTTCGATCTTTCAGCAGACGGTTTGTATAGTTTTTCTGTAAAAGTTAATTACGAAGGCGACCAAAATCCGAATAACGATAGCCTGCATGAAATAGTACGTATTGCCTTTGTCGATGTTTTAGATGCTACAGTTGAAGATCTCTTAACTCCTGTTAGTGGCGACCATTTATCGACTGCTGAAATCGTAACGGCAAGGGTACGAAACGTTGGTACACTACCTATCACAAATATGCCGATTTACTTACAAATCAATGGCGGAACACCTATTGAAGAAGCAATTTCGGCAATTGATGTTGGCAGATATGTGGATCATACATTTACGACAACGGCAGATCTTTCTGCAATAGGCGAGTATACAATTAAAATATGGTGCGATAACGATACATTGGAAAGAACCATCCATAATATGATTATTGTTGATATTGCTGTTTCCGATATCCTTGAGCCGGCAAGCACCAATTCGGTTAATGCTGTTCCGGTAACTCTTACCGTTCGTAATAACGGAACAAATAGAATTGAAAATCTGCCAATTTATATGACACACAACGGAGGTACACCGGTTATGGGAACTATCTCCGGAATAGATGCTAAATCGCAAATATCCTATACATTCATGCAAAGATTGGCACTTATGCCAGGCGACAACGATGTCGTTGTTTATGTTGCAGTTCCGGGCGACCTAAACACCGCAAATGATACGGTAAGATATACAATAACCAATACGGTAAATGTGAATATTTTCGATATCACAGCCCCAACTTCCGGCTACGATCTTGGTATGGAAACCGTTACCGTTGTGCTGGAAAACACAGGCTCATTTGGTGCGAGAAATATTTCGGCTTCATTTTGGGTAAACGATAATTTGATTACGACCGAAACTATCGACAGTGTTGGCGTGGGCGCCAACTCTACGCGTCGCATTCATTCGTTTATGATTCCGGCCCCCCTTTCGGAATATCGAACACATGCGGTTAGAGTGGCTATCTCGTTGCCTGGCAATACTGCCACAACGGTTGAGCTCACGCGCATGGTAGTCAATACTGATGGAGTTGCAAATGTCCCATATTTCGAAGGTTTTGAAGGAACAACGGGCAATAACCTTCCTATAACTTGGAGCAGAAGCACAACCGGTACAAGTGGTTTCCACACCTCAAATGGACCTCTGCCATTTATACAAAACAATGTACAAGCATACGAAGGCTCTCGTTTTATGGCAGCAAACTGGCAATCTGAGAATGTTTGGGCGTATAGCCAAGGTATCAGACTTACGGCAGGAACTGCATATATAGCACGTTTCTATTATCTGGCTCCAGGTAGTACGGCGTATGAGCAAACTGATAATTTTGCAGTATACATAGCTCAAGAACCGACGGCCACAGCCATGTTGGCATCTGCTGATACGATTCTGCATCACTTCGGCAAAAGAACCGTGACTTGGACTTTGGCAGAGAAAATCTTCACGCCAACGATTACGGGAACTTATTATTTCGGCTTTAACAAAACCACGCCGGGCGGGGAGTATGTTGCCATTGACAATGTCTCTATTGTTGAAATGACAGATAATAATTTGATAATCAATCCTAAATTCCCATATACACAAGTTCCAAAAAGTCAGTTTCCTGCTTCTGCAACAGCAACCAATACCGGAGCATTACCGCAAACTAATGTGAAGCTTTCGGCTACATTAAATGGTGCTGTGATCGGCACTTCTATCCCAATTGCTTCTTTGGCTCCGGGTGCAACGTCGGAAACAATGACTGTGTCCACAACAACAGAAATTCCGGAAGGAAGCAATACGTTAATTCTCGCAGTAAGTTCCGACGCTGCAAATGAGGGCACAGAAAGTACGGCATCGTTTACATTCACAGGAACAACAAATGTGTTCGCTGTAGATGCATTGACCGAACCAACTGCCGTGGGTTATGGCGGCACTTCTACCATAACATTTGCCAATGTTTTCGAAGTAACTAAACAAACCACGTTTACCGGCTCTCAACTCCTGTTCTCCACACAGGCAGGAACGCAAGCCTATACAGTGTCTATATACAGAATGACCGGAACGTTATCCACAGAGGCAATACCATTAGCAGCAAAATCGGCAAACAGAACTCCAGGAGAAGTCATCCTTGATTTCGATCATCCTGTAACATTGATGCCGGGTTATTATGCTTTGGCTCTGACTCAATCCGGCGGGCAAAACATTCTAATTTCTTACGATGGCAGATCGGACGGCGGGTGGTATTTGCACAGTGGAACAACACTGACTCATTATGCCGGCGGCCAAGCGGCCGGAGCCTTGGCTATACGTATGATTATTGATGATGATTTTGTTACGCCTGTTGGAGTTGTTTCGGTATCGCCGACAAACAATGCTACAAATGTGGCAATTGATGCAGAAGTGAAAGTAACGTTCAATCAACCGATAACGGGAGGTACATTAACTGATATTACGTTCAGTCCAAATGTAGAAGGCATTTGGGCAACTATTGACGGCAATAGCTTAATCATCTCTCACAATGACTTTGCAGAAGGCATTCAATACACCGTTACAGTTCCTGCCGGTGCTATTGAAAAGTATGAGAGTACAATTACTTGGACATTTACAACCGTGCAAGGCTCTGGGTTGAGTTTACTACTTGAAAACAATATAATAATTTATCCAAATCCTGTGAAAGATGAGTTAAACATTCAAACCGAGCAAATCATCACTCAAATTGTGGTGTTAGATTTGCAAGGCAAAGTTGTAAAACTGCAACAAGGTAACAGCAAAACCATCGATTTGCAAATGCTCCCGATGGGTAATTATATCGTTCGAATTCACACGGAAACAACAATTATACCAGTGAAGATTGTGAAACAATAAACCGCGTAGGGGTCGAAAATTTTCGACCCCTACAATCATAACATAACATAAAAAAAGCGAAACGCGAGTGATCTGCACCCAAAAAGTTGGACGGATTATTAATTTAGTAATTTAACAAGGTGTGAGTTCTGTAAACAACAGGACTTACGCTTTTTAATTTGAGTTTAATTCTTTTTTCGTTATTAAATTTCACGTAAGCTACCAACTTGTTTTTAAAGTCTTCCATAGTGGAAAATTCTTGCAAATATAGCAATTCTAATTCAACGACACATAAAAGTTCGCATTTCAACACGGAGTAGATAAGCTCAATGTTTCAGTAGCCGAAAGAATATGCCAAGAGATAGACGATTGGTTTAGAGAAAATCACCACGACAAAATTTTTCAACTATAAACGATTCTCAACCCTAAATGAAATCCGAAATTTTGTCAGTTTCGGATTTTTTTGTATCTTTGCACTGTGGAACGCTTTACGATTGATGAATCATTTACGAAAAACGGGTGGATTTGCACCGACTAAGAAAACAAACTCATTTGCTATTTTGAAGATAAGAAATTTGACGATATCAAAAGATTAGTATTTCAACATGGAATAGATAAGCCCGATGTTTTGACAGCCGAAAGAATATATCAAGAAATGTATGATTGGCTCAAAAAAAATCACAGCGAAAAGATTTTTTGACGATGAAAAATAAAAACAAATTCTGCATACAAAACAAGTGGTAAAAACTATTTAACTCACACAAATAACACACAAACAAAAAATGATAATAAATATAATAAAAATAAAAACAATTACTTACAGAAAAATAGTTGTGTAGTTGCAAAAAACTTATCATTATGACTCCCGAAACCAAAGCGTGCATCGAAAAGCACAAAACACAAATGGAGCATGCCATTGAGCATCTCGAAAAAGAATTGACTAAAGTGCGTGCAGGCAAAGCCTCTCCGCAAATGTTGCAAGGTCTGATGGTGGATTATTATGGCACACCAACGCCGATTGATCAAGTGGCAAGCGTTAACACGCCCGACCCGAAAACGATCAACATTCAACCTTGGGAAAAGACCATATTAAAAGATATCGAAAAAGCGATTCTTGCTGCCAACTTAGGATTTACACCACAAAACACGGGCGAAATCATTCGGATTAACGTTCCACCGTTGACCGAAGAACGTCGTAAAGAATTGGTGAAAAAAGCCAAAGAAGAGTCGGAAAAAGCCAAAGTATCTATTCGCAATATTCGTCGTGATGGTAACGAAGAAGCCAAAAAACTCGAAAAAGGTGGTCTTTCTGAAGATGAAGCCAAGCATTTGGAAAAAGACATGCAAGACTTGACCAACAAATTCATCGAGAAGGTTGACCAAGTTTTGGCAGCGAAAGAAAAGGATATTTTGACGATTTAAAACTCGTCTGCCATGTTTCAAATACCTTTTTCCGGATTATCAATCGGACATCATACGTTTGAATTCCACGTAGATGATGCGTTTTTCAAAACATTCGATTACGATGAAATTTCGGATTGCGATATTAAAATCGAAACTGATTTAGAAAAAACCGAACGTTTTATCAAACTTGATTTTCAGTTCAATGGCACGTATTTTGTGCCTTGCGATAGATGCCTTGAACCCTTGCAAATTCCCGTCAATCATGATGAAACGTTGATTGTCAATTTCGGAAACGAAAACGATTTTGAAAGCGAAGTTTGGACAATCTCCTCGAAAGAACACGAATTGATTTTAGATAATTTCATTCATGAAACCTTAGTGCTTCTTCGTCCGTTCAGCGTAATGCACGATATTGAAGATTGCAATCCAAACATGCTTGCAAAACTGCAACCGCCGACACAGCCAAGCGCTGAACAAGACCCGCGTTGGGACGCACTGAAAGCGTTGAAAAACAAGTGACGTCATTCCGAGCGTAGTCGAGGAATCCCCTTGCTATGGGATGTCTCGATTTCGCTCCACTCGACATGACGTGTTCTATAGTTTTATTTCCTCTCCATCACTATTCAAAAACCGATATTGCAAATAATGCATCTCCGTTGACGAAAGAATTTTGGTGCGTTGCTTATATTTCCAACGCCATTTTCGGGAATAATTCCAAAAACCTTTCTTCAAAAACGCATAAACAAACGGGTTCACTTCGAGAGTGAGTTTTTTCTGATTTTGTTCACGAATTAAATAATTCAAATGTTGTTCAATATCGTCTATTAACAACAGATTGGATTTTACTTGCCCGGTGCCATCGCAAACCGGGCATTTTTCGAGCACTTTAATGTTGGTTTGCGGACGCACGCGCTGACGTGTGATTTGCACTAAACCGAATTTGCTCGGGGGCAAAATATTGTGTTTAGCAGAATCGTTTTTCATCAATTCCGCAATTTTTTGGTAAAGGATTTTACGATTTTTTCCATCGCGCAAATCTATGAAATCAATTACAATAATCCCACCAAGGTCACGCAAACGAAGTTGTCTGACCACTTCTGCAGCTGCCTCCAAATTCACATTCAAAGCGTTTTGTTCTTGCGAAATTTCGGCATTCATTTTATGACCGCTGTTCACGTCAATCACATGCATGGCTTCGGTGTGTTCGATCACCAAATATGCACCCGTGCGTTTGATTGGAATCACGCGTCCGAAGCCCGATTTGATTTGTTTCGTTACGCCATACACATCAAAAATCGGGTCACCACCTTTGTGATATTTCAAAATATCGACTTTATCTTTAGCAATCGATACCAAATAGGCTTTCATTTCGCGATACAAATCTTCGTCATTAACCACAATACTGTTGAAATCTTTGTTAAGTAAATCACGCAAAATCGTCATGGTTTTGGCTTGTTCACTCAATACTAATTTCGGCGGTTTGGCTTGTAACAACTGCGGTGCAATGCTTTCCCATTTGGATATCAAATGTCGCAAATCGCCATCCAAATCAGCCACAGATTTTCCTTCGGCAACTGTTCGAATAATCACACCGAAATTTTTCGGCAAAATGCTTTGAATTGTATATCTCAGCCGATTTCGTTCTGCACTCGATTTAATTTTCGATGAAACCGAAATTTTATTGGAAAACGGTATCAAAACCAAATAACGTCCGGCAAACGAAAGTTCGCTACACACCCTTGGTCCTTTTGTTGAAATGGATTCTTTGGAAATTTGTACCAACAAACTTTCGTTTGCCTTCAAAAATGAAGCCATGCGTTCGCTTTTGTCCAAATCTTCGGGAAGTTCCCATTTGGAAATGTCGTTTGCTTTCGAATTTCCGGCAATAGCAAGTTCTGTAAATTTTTGAACCGTTTTGATTTGTGGCCCTAAATCCAAATAGTGCAGAAATGCATCTTTTTCGGAGCCAATATCTACAAAAGCAGCATTCAAGCCCGGCATCACCTTACGGATGCGACCCAAATACACATCACCGACAGCATATTGGCTATCGTGCTTTTCGCGATGAAGTTCGACGAGTGATTTATCTTCCAACAAGGCAATAACAACCTCATTAGACGACGAATTAATAATTAGTTCTTTGTTCAATGTTATAATGTTTTACATTCGCTGTAAAACACACCTCGAGAAACATTGTTGGGGCGACC
>JAIRRI010000195.1 GCA_031256055.1 Bacteroidales bacterium | reverse complement strand
TCCAATCGGACACAACGGCGTAAAAGTTTTGCCAACGCAAACCATTTCACTCACACAGTTTTTTCTAGGTAAAAAGTGGATGCCTACAGCAACTCCTTCACCACAATTTGGTGTATTACCTTTGATATTGGGAACACTTTGGGTTAGTTTTATTGCGATATTGATTGCATTGCCGTTAGGATTGGGCGTTGCGATATTTCTCGCCGAACTTGCAAGCGAACGTCTACGTAAGATATTGAAGCCGACCATTGAACTTTTGGCGGGCATTCCGTCGGTTGTCTATGGATTTTTCGGATTGGTTGTATTGGTTCCGTTGGTACAAAAAACATTCGGCTTGGATGTTGGCGAAACTGCTCTTACCGGAAGTATACTCCTTGCCATCATGGCTTTACCAACCATTATCACCGTTGCAGAAGATGCCATGCGAAATACGCCACGTGCGATGCGCGAAGCAAGCCTTTCACTTGGTGCCACCCATTGGCAAACGATTTACAGAGTTGTCATTCCGTATTCACTGTCTGGTATTTCTGCGGCTGTGGTTTTGGGCATGGGGCGCGCTATTGGTGAAACGATGGCAGTGCTCATGGTAACAGGAAATGCTGCTGTAATGCCGACATCCATGTTTCAATCTGTGCGCACAATTCCTGCAACCATCGCTGCCGAATTGGGCGAAGCGCCATCGGGCGGGGCGCATTATCAAGCCTTGTTTATGCTGGGTTGTATTTTGTTTGTAATCACCATGATTATTAGCATTACCGCCGAAGTTATTTCTAAACGTAAACATCAAAGCGGAATTTAATTATGGGAAAAAAAACAACTCAAGCCATAGCCTTTTGGATTGTTAGAATATTTGGGATTATTGTCGTAGGTATTCTGTTTTGGATTTTAGGCTTTATTATCTATAACGGTGCAAGTGCGATAAGTTGGGAATTTTTAACCACTGCGCCCACAGACGGAATGACTGCAGGAGGTATCTTTCCTGCGATTGTCGGAACGTTATGTTTGGTGGTTGGCAGCATGATTTTTGCTTTTCCATTGGGCGTATTGTCAGCGATTTATACGCAAGAATATGCAGGAAACGGATTTATTGTAAAATTCATTCGTGTGATGACGAATAACTTGGCCAGTATTCCGTCCATCGTATTTGGATTGTTCGGTATGGCACTTTTTGTGAATACGTTGGGATTTGGCGATTCGATTATTGCAGGTTCGATGACGTTGGGATTATTAGTATTGCCTCTCGTGATTCGCACAACAGAAGAGGCATTGAAAGCCATTCCGCAATCGTTTCGCAGCGGCTCATTGGCGCTCGGTGCGACTAAATTGCAAACAATCCGCAAGGTGGTTTTACCGATGGCATTTCCAAATATTATTACGGGATTGATCTTGTCTATCGGGCGTGTTTCGGGCGAAACCGCGCCAATCTTATTTACGGTTGCAGCCTATTTTCTCCCCAAACTTCCAAGTTCAATTTACGACCAAGTTATGGCATTGCCTTACCATTTGTATGTCATCGCAACAAGCGGAACAGACATTGAAGCCTCACGTCCGATTGCATACGGCACAGCATTAGTGTTAATCGCCATCGTTCTGTTGATGAATTTACTGGCAAATATTCTTCGCCGATATTTTGGCAAAAAAGTTAAAACAAATTAATTATGATAGAAGCAAAAAACGTAGATTTTTATTACGGCGATTTTCATGCACTGAAAAACATCAGTATGAAAATGGATGCCAACACCGTTACGGCGTTTATCGGGCCGTCGGGTTGCGGAAAATCAACATTTCTACGCTTGTTCAACCGTATGAACGATTTGATTGCCGACACAAAATTGACCGGACAATGTTTGATCGAAAATGAAGATATTTATGGCAAAAATATTTCGGTTGACGATCTTCGTAAAAAAGTGGGCATGGTTTTCCAAAAACCCAATCCATTTCCGAAATCTATTTTTGAAAATGTGGCTTACGGACTGCGAGTAAACGGCACTCGCGACTCCAAATATATTGCACAACGTGTTGAAGAATCGCTTGTTAGTGCTGCATTGTGGAACGAAGTGAAAGATAAATTAAAAAAATCGGCATTCGAACTTTCCGGCGGACAGCAGCAACGACTCTGTATCGCAAGGGCTTTAGCCATTTATCCGTCTATTATTTTAATGGACGAACCTGCCTCCGCACTTGATCCAATTTCGACGGCAAAAATAGAAGAACTGATTCACGATTTAAAGAAAGATTACACCATCGTTATTGTAACTCACAACATGCAGCAAGCCGCACGTGTGAGTGATAAAGCAGGTTTTTTTATGTTGGGCGAACTGGTGGAATTTTCCGATACCAAAAAAATGTTTACCAATCCTGAAAAAGAACAAACACAAAACTATATTACCGGACGTTTCGGCTAAAGCGATACGGGGTAACGGAGTACGAGGTATCCTACATAGCACACTCCGTACTTCGCAACCTCACACCAAATCATAACCAAAAACAAAGCATCATGGAAAATAACAAACTAAAACACACCGACCGAGAACTTATTCTGCTCAAAGAAGAAATAAGCGAAATGTGGAAATTAGTGCTTTCGCAACTCGAAAAATCAAAACAGGCTTATCTCAACAAAGACGTTGAATTAGCCCGTGAAGTTATCAGTCGCGAAAAGCGTGTGGACGCTTTTGAACTTAAAATAGACAGCGATTGCGAAAATTACATTGCGCTCTATAGCCCTGTTGCCGTGGATTTGCGCTTGATACTTTCGATGATTAAGATTTGCACCACGCTCGAACGTATCGGCGATTATGCAAAAGGCGTTGCCAAGCATGTTATCAAAGACGACTGTTTGCAAACAGACCCTGCGTTGATTGAGGATTTACAAATCGAAACCGCTTTCGATACGGTAATTTCTATGCTTGTAGACAGTTTTGTCGCATTCGAATCCGAAAACACCAAACTTTCGGGCAAAATCATTGCCAAAGACGAACTTGTGGACGAACTCTATCACAAAAGCATTTATACCATTGCCGAATACATTAGAAAAAATGCACCAATGACCGAATGTTGCTTAAAAACCTTGCTTTTAATGCGTAAACTCGAACGTATTGGCGATCATTGCAGCAATATTGTTGAAGAAATTGTATTCTATATTGATGCTAAGGTTTTGAAGCATGCAAAAAAAAACGTCAATAATATCAAAGAATAATAACATCGCCATGTCTCGACCACGCTCGGGATGATGGCTTTGT
>JAIRRI010000174.1 GCA_031256055.1 Bacteroidales bacterium | reverse complement strand
TATTCTTTGGGTAAATCGCGCAAAGAATTAGGATCATATTCAACGCTTTTGCCAAAATATTCAATCAGAAATTTATAATAAATCTCAAAAGGTGTAAACGTATCGTTAAGATAGGTTTCGGTTTTCAGTTTTTCGATAAATTTCTTGTCGATTTCAACGCTTTGTTTCCAAAGTTGCTCAAAGGTTTCAACGGCAAAATCAATGTCGGCATCTTCTCGCAATTCAACATTAAACTCAAAATTGTGTTGCAGTCCGCAGTCGGTCAAATTGCTTGACCCAGTAATAACCGAGCCGTAGCCGTGAGCGTGTTTTTGTTTTTCACGAAAGATATAAATTTTGGCGTGTAAATTTTGTTTTGGGTAAACTTTGATTTTTACTTTTTCGTCAATCAAATCCCGAATAAACTGCAACATTCCGTTTTCAACGGTTTTGTCGTATTTGGCGTTTTGAATATCTTTTTTGAGATTGTCGATGTAAGTATCAACGCTGTCTTCCTCGTTTCCGGTAAACAACAAGCCTTTGTTGTTGGCATCGTAAACCATTTCATCAATGTTGATGCCGACTAAAATGCGGATTTCACTTGCGTTTTCAACGAATGGTCGCACGTTGAAATAGCCGGATGCACGAAAATAGCCAACAAGTGCATCGAAAAAGTGAATATTTTTATGCTCGAAAACCTCTTTAATCTTGTTGAGTAGAGTGTTTTCGTGTTCGTTTGTAAAGAATTTTGAGGACATAGTTGTGGAAATTTGGGTAGTGCTGAAAAAGAATAAAAAAAGCGTGAACTAATCTTACTGATTACCCTGGCTTTCCACAGCCGTGATCCCAAATAAGTTAAGCCCACGCAATAGCGTGAGCGTTCACTAACTTATTCTTGGGATCTTGTTGCCTTTTCAGGCAACTTGTGGAAATTTGGGTAATCCGAATAATAGCAAATCGCTATTTTATATGTTTTGTTTTTTTGTGCTTGTTAGCACGATTTTATCATAGTTTGGAGTGTTTAATTTGGTGCAAAGATACGAATTTTTTGGAAATCGTGAAAAATATGTGCGAAACTTTTTTTGGTTAATTCTGAGGATTTTAGTATATTTGCAGAAAAATAGAATATGTCGAGTATAATTCGTCCAAGACTAAATGATTTTTATAACATACCTTTAACACAAGAAGAGGTAGATTTTGCGATACCGTTTCTTGATGAAGATATTCCTTTATATCTCGATCCTTTTCTATTGTGGAAATCGCCATCACAGCAGGATAACGCCCTACATTCTTTGATTACAAATAGCTTTAATCATTTAGGCTCGTTAGTCAATAAAGGAAACGAAAAAGAAGCCATAGATATACTTATAGATTCATCTGAATGTAACGAAGTTGGTCTTGGAAATTCTAAAACTAAAGAAGGTAAACGCATAGGTGGGAAGTTGGCAGCTTCAATGTTGGATACTTTTAAGGTAATTCCGCAAATTTCAAAATCAGGATTTACTCATTTTGAAGAAGTGCAATTATTGGTTGACAATATCTCAAAAGATAGAATAAGTGATATTGCTTGTAACTTTATTTTTTCTTTTCTTGTTGATTTTACAATAGAACAATCGGAAAAATACAAGATACCAATCGAAAAAGTTACCCTTGAAAGAGTTTATAATCCAAGAAAATATAAATTTGAAGAAGAAAAAACATTTTTACCGATAAACCCAAACACGAAGCAACCGATAGTATTTGTTCCAAAAAGATGGTTGCGATTTATTCCATGGATTAATCCTGATGATTATTTCAAAAACTATTATTTAACGAGTGTAGATGCAAGTGAAGGCAAGATTAGTCGTGTAAAGTTGTTAGATTTCAATCGTCATAATTATGATTTGGTTAAAACCTATACAGAAATAAAAGAAAAGCAATTTGAGAATTGCAAAAATGATCCATTATTTACACAAATACCGGTTACATCAGCGAAAAGAAAATTATCGACTATAACGAAACTACCAACAGGAAAAACAAACAATGCAGATATACAGTATGAGGATAATGTATGCCAATTAATGGCTTCTTTGTTATACCCTCATCTTGATTTTGCACAAGAACAAAGCCGGACAGATTCAAACGTGCTAATCCGTGATTTGATTTTTTATAATAATAGGTCTTTTGATTTTTTGAAAGACATTTATGATGATTATGGTTCAAAGCAAATTGTATTTGAACTTAAAAATGTACAAGAAGTTACAAGAGACCATATATTTCAGTTGAATCGTTATCTGAATGATCATTTGGGAAGGTTTGGAGTAATCATTACTCGGAATACTCCAAAAAGAAATATTTTTCAAAACACAATAGAATTATGGTCAGGACAGCGTAGATGTATCTTAATTCTTGATGATAACGACTTAAAAGCAATGGTTCAAGTTTTTGAAAGCAAACAGAGGTTACCAATAGAGTATCTTAAAAAGAAATATGTTGAATTCATGAGGGCTTGTCCTTCTTAAAGTTAAAATAATATGAAAAACGAAAAGGAAGTTATTCAATTTGAAAAAGTACAAACACAAATCAAAGGTTTGTATAGTGAAATAGGAATTTTGTCAAAGAAAAATCCTAATGATGCTGTTAATAAGTTCAAATTAAAACTTATTAACCAGTCGCTGAAAGAAGCGAATGATATATTAAAAGATAAAAAACCGTATTCTGACTTTGCCGTTTTTAATGAAGATGATGCACCAACAACAAGTGATGTTGTGATGATTTTAGAACAATATTATTCGGCATTGGAAAAGATTAGATGTGCAAACATTGGTCAAAATTGGGGGCATTGGTATTGGAGAATTAATGGAGAATTATCAAAGCATGAAACACGCAGTTCAACTTTAAAATAATAAATAATATGGCAAAAAAAGAAACCAATCAAAATTTACCATCACAAGCAGACATAGATAAATATAAAATGCTTGAAAAACTATTGTCGTCTATCTATGTAGAAATGAAAGAATTTTCAAAAAAGAAACCCGATGAACCTTTGAATAAATTCAAAGTTAAGAACATTAATAGGGTGTTAGAGCAGATTAAGGAAATTATGAAAGAAGAGCCAACAAATGAATTTTTAGATTTGTTAGATGAAGAATCGTTGCCTTCAAATAGTGATTCTATTTTAATAATTGCTCAATTCCATGCTTCAATGGCACAATTTCGCTCTAAATATTATAGAGATTATTTATCTGGTCTTGGGAGTCATATTTGGACAACACAAGAAGAACCTATTGAATTTTAAAGAGTAGTGACAAATTAAGTATATCAAATAACCAAAACAAAAAACATCATGAAAGATTCCTCCAATACCCAATATTTGCGTAATGTATTAGTGATTGTTGCGACCATCTCGGCTTTCAGCATTGTTGGTGGCTTTGCCTGTAAATTATTTTTCGGATATGTTTCGTTATCTATGGTGTTTGGCACAATAGTGTTAGCATTTATTGGGGTTTTAGCGACATTTATAGTTGTCAGTAATTACGCACAAGTCGCAGAAATAAAAAAAGAATTCGAGAAAGAAACTTCTCGCCTAAATGGTTATAGAGATAAAATTGATGAATACGAAAAACTATTGGACGAAAATAAAATAGATATAAATAATCGTTTTGTGGAAATTGAGAAAAAACAACAAGACCTTGATCTGATATTCAACGATGGAGTTAGTATAGAATTGAACAAAATTCGACATTATCTTTATACAACAGAATATAATCCGATTGATTTAAAAGGGTTAGATATGTTTGCTGATGTGAGCTACCCGAAAGTAAATGAGCAGATTCAAAGGTTTTTAGAAAGAGTTGTTGAGACAATACCACTTGACAAATTGACTTATCGTAACGCCCATATAATTTGTATCTATTCGGAAAACTATTGTCGTCCAAACTCTGAAAAATCTATTTATTCAATTTCTAAAGAAGTTGCTTATAATATCATTTATGATTCTTTTATTAAAACACAGCGGATTTCTCCTGCTATGCCTGCCTTTCTGTTATTAAAGTATCTGAAAACAAGATGTAACAACGACATTAGCGAAACACTAAAAAACATTAATAACATTTTGTATTTTGATAATATCAAAAACTCAAAAGATAGAGATATTTATGTTTTATTTGTTAAAGAAATGGAAAAATATTTGAATGAAGGTAGAGATCTGAGGAATCCTACATTACCAAATGATATTCAAAAGAGAATTGATGAGGAAATAAAAAAATAACAAAATGAATACAAATTATCTATATACACCACCTACTCAGACCGTAATAGATCCGCCAGTTAACACCACAATTCAAGAACTTCCCTTAGAAGAGTTACATTGGGAAGATTTTGAAAAATTGTGTTTAGCAGTAGTGCAAACAGTATTTTCTATAGACGATTGCGAGATTTATGGAATAAAAGGGCAGGCACAAGAAGGGATAGACATTTTTGCAAGACAACCAAACGGCAGATACAGCTCCTATCAATGTAAAAAATACCAAAAATTTGATTTGGACGACATAAATAAAGCTGTCGAAGATTTTAGAAACAAGGATTTTTGTGGTAAAAGTGACAACTTGCATTTATGTACATCCTGCGAATGGAACAGAACACAAGTTCAAAACAAGTTTGAAGAATTAAAAACTGAATTAGAAAAAGAAAATATAACTCTAATAAAGTGGGATAAGATTCAACTTTGTAGACTTCTAAAAGACAAACCTCAGATAGTGTACGACTTTTTTGGTTTAGAATGGGTCAAAAGATTTAATGGTGAACTTGCATTACAACAACTTTCAAAGTCTAAAAAACTCGATGCAAAACAAATTGTGAAATTAAAAAAAGAATTGTACGATTTTTATTCAACAATCTTTAATATCCAAGACCCCGGAATTCCAATTAAAGAATTAAACAACCCATATACCTTACAAGATAGATTCATTATTCCTGATATAATTTCAAACGTGAAAGAAGAAAATTTTGAAATCATTAAAGAAAACCCTTCTTCAACTATAGACCAAGACCAATACTATTATGATGATTATTGGTATGGACAATCTGAAAGTGACTTCAGATATAGACGATTGAATAATAATCGTGAAGTAGAAGAAAGTAGCATTGATATTCGAATAAAAATAGATGAAGCGTTAGTAAACAGCAATAGAAATATAATCGTTGGCGATCCCGGAGCAGGAAAAAGTACATTGCTTAGATATATCACATTAGATATTCTAAGCCCAAAACCCAAATTAGAAAACATTTTACAGAAGTATGGCAAGACCTTACCCGTATGGCTACCTTTTGCATTCATAACAAAACAACTTAGTCAAAACGATACGCTAAGTATTTCTGAAATACTCAATCTTTGGTTTAAAAGTTTTGATAAAAATCATTTATTTGATGTTGCTAAAGATGCATTAGAAGACGAACGACTATTTCTAATTATTGATGGAATTGATGAATGGAGTAGTATTTCTTCTGCACAACAAGCTATAACACGTATTGAAACCCTAAGAGAACTTTATAATTGTAGTATTCTCTATTCGAGTAGACCATATGGATTTAGAATGTTAAAAGATCTTTTTACAAATCTAAACGTCTTAAATCTTGCGGGATTTTCTAATTCTCAACAAAAAAACTTTGTTGAGAAATGGTACGATAAATGGACTTCTTTACAGGACGGAATTAAAGATAAAGATTTTTCAAAAACACTAACAGATAATTTTATAAGAGAATTAGAGCAGTCTGGAGATTTGAGAAAATTGGCAGAAATACCTTTATTATTGAGTATTTTGATAATACAAAAAATGCAAGATTCGGCGTTGCCAAAAAACAAACTTGAAGCACTTAAAGAAATAACCCAATACTTAATCAAAAAACACCCCACAAAACGAGGAAAAGACGCAGGAATTGTACAGGACAATTTGAATGATATAGATTTTAAAGATATTTTCTGCGAATTAGCTATCAATATTCAAAAAGAGAGTAACAATGGTGTAATTTTAAAAAGTGATGCTCAAAAAATAATTGAACAATATCTTATTACTTATGCAGAATACGACAAAGTAAAAGCAAAAGCTCGTAGTCAAGAATTGATAGAAGTTGGGGCAAATAATTTTGGAATTATCATTGAAAAATCAAACGATGAAATTTCTTTTGGACATAAGCAATTTCAAGAGTTTTTGGCTGCTCAACAATTGTGTGAGTCTGATGAAGATTTGGTTAATGAATTCATAAAACAGTATGCAGCGAATCCTGCTTTCCATCAAGTAATTATTAACTTTTTTGGATTAATACCATTAAAGCAGGTAAAAAAACATAAAAAACATTTTGATGTACTAAAAGAAGCTATCCGTGAAAAATTTCAAGAAGAATACCTTAAACTAATTTCATACGAAATAGCTATTAACTTAGATAATGCACCAAGTGAAACAATGAACGAAGCTTTTGATTCAATTGTTCGTGATTTTGAATATGAAACAGACCCATTGTACAAAGAGGCATTGCTTAAACGGATACTAGATGCTCTTCAAAATGGAAGATTGAGAGAAAAGGTTCAGGGTTTTCTAATACAATATTTCCCGAATCAAAACAAATATAGAGATTTCCGAATTAAAGCATTACAACATTCTAATCAGTTAAACGAAATACAATTAGAGTTTCTTAAAAAAGCATTTATCAATGGAAAAATTGAATTGCGATATGATGCTTCTTATGTGTTTAGAAAACATATAAAAAACGAAAATGTTTTTAGCTTTATAAAAGATATAATTTTAAATTGTTCAAATCCCGATATTTTAGCTTTTGCAATTAACAGTATTACGACAAAAGATATTACAGAACAAGAAAGATATGATCTAATAAAGTCTGTTAAAGTTGATGTTCCAATTGTTCAACTTTATTTGTTTAAACATAAAGTCTTCTCAAAAAAACATATTCAAGATGATTTAGAATTAATATTGTCTGTTGTAAACCAAATCCCCAATCAATTAAATCAAGAAGTCGTTGACTTGTTAACAGAGGGATTTGATAAAAACAACTTTCTAAAAGAAATACTAATCAAATCTGTAGAGAGAAAGGATTTTTATAGTGAAGATAGAAATATAATTGATAATGGGACTGCATGGAAAGTGCTTTTTCATTGCTTTAATAAAGATACGGATGTAATTAACCTGATAAAATCCCAATTTGAGAATGAAGAATTTCCTTTTATTTCTACCGATAGACTCGAAATGTTTAAATACTTACTTCATTATTTTAATAATAATGAGTTAATACCTTCCGTTCAAAATTGGCTAGATAAACGTTACGAAAAGTATAAACATATTGCACCTGAAGATGCACTTGCAAGTATTTTAGTTCATTCCGAAAAAGCAAAAAAAGTACTTCTTGAAGATTTACCAAAAACATACTTTTCTCATTGGAATGTAATGGCTTTATTAGAGGGTTGGAAAAACAATGTAGAAATAAAAGAAAAGCTCAAAGAGTATTTCCGAACTGTTGAAAGGGCAAAAACATCTGCTTCTGCTCATTTTATTTCTAAGGCTTTTGATAGTAACGAAAAAGACGAAGCAATAAAAATTTTAGAAGAAATTTTATTTGATGAAAAAATAATGTTTAGAGAGCGAGCAATTTCTGCACTCATTGAAATAGATAGGGATTATTTTGAGAACAATGTTTTAAAGAGACTTATAGACGACCTAGAATCATTTCCCAAAGAAGTTTTCAGTCAATATTATACTGCTCTTGATTTAATTGTAAAGGATTTTCAGTCAAGTACAATGGTACAGACTTATATATTGGAACGGATAGAAAACGACAATAGTTTGTATGTTTTAGCCATTCAACATTTTCCAGAGCTTATAAGTAATGAAGAAAAATTACTAAATAAATCAACCCCATTGCCAAAAGATCTTAGACTGTTGATTATAAGAACTTTTGCGAATTTTTCAATATTGCCAAACAATATTGAAAATGTTTTGAGTAATTTTGAAAAAGAGGAAGAAGAAGAAGTAATGGCAGATATGGCAATTTGTTTATTCAACCATATTGCAAAAACTAATACAAGCAAGGTTATAGATTTGAGTAGACCATTAGTTTTTGTAAGAGGGTTTGACTGTGAAGTAAAAAGGAATATTGCGTTTACGGGTTTTTTAATTTCAAGAAAAATAGATGAATATTTTGAAATAGAAGACGCTGAAAATGAGAAAAACAAATCAAAATTTCTTGATATTTTTGATGAATATGCTTACAGAAAATCTTCGAGCGAGATGATGATTACGTCTATCGTTGATAATTTTGATTACCTTATTTCTTGTGCAGGCGGTGATTTTAATTCACTTGTTGAACATTTAAAATACAGCAAAGATGTTGAAAGTATTTGGGGCTTCTTTGCAAGACATACCACAAAATCATCGCCAACATACAAGCATATAATGGAATATATATCCAACAATAGTGCAACAATCAAAAATAATTCTCTAATTAGTTTTCTAAATAAAATGGTACCAAAAGACCCAACTTTGAAAGAGGTTTTATTGCGATTTATTAATGATGTCGATGGATATCGTGGAATTCCTACGGGCAGAGGCATTTTTGTGGGTAGACTATTAGGCACGAATTTTAAAAACGATAGTCAAGTTTACGAAGAAGTAAAAAAGGTCAAAGACTATTGGGATTCAGGTCGAATTATAGCTTTGTGTTGTGGTTGGGCTGACGATCCGGTTCTTAAAGAAATGTTTGATGACATTACTGAGAATCAACATCAAGTAGATAGCTATGTGGGGTTCAATTTAAAATTTTTATTTCGAGATGTGGATAATTTAACCGAATTCTTAAAAAACATATTTACAAATACCAGCGATATAAAACGTTATCATAGATGTTTTTTCATTCCTATGCTCGAAAGACTGAAAAAAGATAAGGATTTTGGTTTAGCTATCAAAGGGCTTTTGTTATCGAGCAGTTCAATGAATGAGAAAATATCATACTACAACTTACTGTCTCAAGCCAATATGGTAGACGAAGATGTAACGGAGTGGAAAAATAAAATAACGGATTTCAAAAACGATTTTGGTTACGACATTGTTTCAAACAAAACTGTTCGACTGAAAGATGTGTTACATGATTATTATTGAAAAAATGAACTTGATGAAACTCCAACCTCTCTCATTTAGCACATTTCTATTCCTCTGCTCCATAGGTCTCCAATCCTGCAATCCACCAACCACTCGAGCACAGCAATCAACCACTTCGTCAATTTTTGCCGATAGCACGTTTTCATACAATGAAACAAACACAACTGCTCAGCAAACTCGTCTCGAAATACCGCAATTAAAAGATACGAATTGGTTTATTCAATACAATCACTACGCTCTCGAATATGACACCGCTCAACGCCATTCCATTTGGGTTGCGTATGTTTTTCATGACGACTATAATCAAAAAAACGTAAGTCGTACGGATGCGTGGGCGTTTTGTCCGATCATTCCGAAAGAATATCAATCGCTCAGTAGTAAGTCGCAAACCTTTCCAGGTTATGATCGCGGACATTTGATTGCTTCCGAAGATCGTGTTTTTAGCGAATTAGCAAACAAAGAAACCTTTTACTTTTCCAATATGAGTCCGCAGTTGGGTTGGTTTAATCAGCAAATTTGGAAAAATCTTGAAACGGCAGTAAGAAAATGGGCGAAAGATTGCGACACACTTTATGTTGTAACCGGTGGTGCGATAAATTCTGGTATTGAAGTCATCGGAAAACTTGAAAATCGCAACAACGTAACCATTCCAAAATACTATTTTAAAGCTCTTGTCAAACGCAAAGGCGATACTTTTGATGGAATTGCATTTTGGCTCGAAAATAAACGCTACGAAAACTCAAAAATAACGCATGAATATTCGATGACGATTCGAGAATTGGAAGAATTAACCGGAATTAACTTTTTTCCGAACTTGAAGTATGTGATTTCTACCAAACCGGAACTAGAAAATGTTGTCGAAACCACGAGAGACACTAAAAAATGGAAATTATAACGTGTTCGAAAGCGATTTATTGTAATATTTTCGTATTTTAAGCGTGTTTTTTCTTAGTTTTTACACGAAAACACAAGTAAAACGACACGATCCGCCAATAAAAATGACACGAAAGCACACGAAATAACATTCGAAACAACATGAAAGTACATTTTTTACAAGTTGCAAACATTTTTTCGACAAAAAACGGCAAGTTTTCGTAAATTGTAAGCGTTTTTCCAATCGAAAACTACAAAATGTACCTTTTGCACGAAAAAAACTACACGATTTCGCAAAATATAAGAATTATGTCAGTCGAAAATTACACAAAGATACATTTTCACGATAGAAAACTACATTTTTCAAAAATAATTCGTAAATTTGCAGTCCATAAGAAATGAAAATCACTCAAAAAGATTATATAAAAGCCAATAAAATAGCGAATCGAAAGTTGATTTCCTATTACAATCCTACGACTGTTCATCAGTCGAAGAAAACTTATACTCGAAAAATCAAACACAAGAAAAATACAATATAAAATATGAAACAGACAAACAAAATCATACCAAACATTTGGTTTAACTCCAATGAAGGAAAAATTTCTGAAATCATTACCTATTACAAAACCATTTTTTGTAATGATTTTCAGGAAGGACAAATCATACGGCTTGGCGAGACTCCGAGCGGAAATTCTGAAATGTGCGAAGTGCAGATTTTCGATCAAAAATACGTGCTGTTGAGTACAGAAAAAAAACATCATCCGCTGAATGATGCAATTTCATTAATGCTTCAATGCGAAGATCAAAACGAAATTGATAAATATTGGAATTATTTTACAAAGGAAGGCGAAGAATCGCAATGCGGTTGGTGCATCGACAAATATGGACTTCGCTGGCAGGTAGTGCCTGTGAATATGGGCGAGTTGATGACTAAACCCAACGCTTTTGAAGTGATGATGAAACAGAAAAAAATTATAATTGCAGAATATTTGAAATAATACGTTAAACAAATTAAAACCACTACTATTATGAAACTAGAATTATTTATCAACTTTGACGGCAATTGTCGCGAAGCAACAGCGTTTTACGCAAAGGTATTCAAATCGGAAGTTAAAAATTTGATGACTTTTGGTCAAGCACCTCCCGATCCAAATTGTCCTGTGGCAGAAGCAGACAAAGATAGAATTTGCTATTGCGATGTGCTAATTGGCGAATTAACCGTGATGTTTTGTGATATGCCATCGGGTCATCCGTTGATTGCCGGAAATAACATCAGTCCTACGATTAGCGTTGGTTGCAAGAAAGAAGTTGAGCGAATGTTCAACGAACTAAAAGAAGGTGGCGAAGTTTATATGGAACTTCAGAAAACGTTTTTCAGTGAATTGTACGGTATGCTGAAAGATAAGTATGGCGTGATTTGGCAGATATTGTATTACGATCGCGAAACGTGTGATAGCAGTAAATAATATAATTAACCAAAAAATAATTGTCATGGAAAAACTTAGAAACATTTTAGTCATTATTGGAGGTGTAAACTTCCTACTATTTGGATTATTTCACTTGACTTTTTGGCACGGACTGGATTGGGGAAACGAACTCGTCAAACTAACTGAAATCAATAGCAATGTGATGCAAATGCTGAATATTGCAGTAACCGTTTATTTATTGTCGGCTGGATTTATTATGCTTTTTTATCGTAAAGAGATTTTAAATTCCGCATTGGGCAAGGCTTTGCTGATTAGTTTCGCATTATTTTGGCTTGCAAGATTAGTTGGAGAATTTGCGTTTCCGGGTGGTTCAATCGTATTTGGAATAATCTTACTCATTGTTGTGCTGATTTACTTGGTACCGGCAATTGTAAGCAAAAAATAAATAAGGAATGAACAATACTATAAAACTACGAGAATGGGAGTTATCCGATGCGAGTTCGCTTGCGGAAAACATAAATAATCCAAACGTTTGGGACAATCTTCGAGATGGTCTCCCAAAACCTTATTCAGAAGCTGATGGGAAAGAATTTATAGAATTTGTTTTGGCTCAACCCAAACCTGCGACTATTTTGGCGATTGAGGTTGACGGAAAAGTTGTCGGCAGTATTGGTATTACGTTGCGAACCGATGTGGAACGGATTACGGCAGAAATCGGCTATTATTTAGGCGAAAACTATTGGAACAAGGGCATTATGACCGAAGCCATTAAACAAATGGCGACGTATGTTTTTACTAATTTTCCATATCTTCGAAAAATTTATGCAACGCCTTTTGACTTCAATACGGCTTCACACAAAGTCTTGGAAAAAGTAGGGTTCGAGCGAGAAGCCATATTGAAACAAGCAGCAATCAAAAACGAAAAAGTCGTTGATATGTATTATTACAGTTTATTTAGGAAAGATTAAAAAACATTGTAATTATGCAAAAGAAAGCGTTAGTAATAGTAGATATTCAAAACGATATCACAAAGAACTACAAGGAAATCATTGACAATATCAATCGGTCAATAGATTGGGCAGTAAAAAATGATATTCATGTTGTTTATATCAGACATGAAAATTTATCAGCTGGCACGAAAACTCTTAAACCCAATACACATGGGTCTGAATTGGCAACGGATTTGAAAATCGCATCACAAAATGTTTTTACAAAATACAAAACAAATGCCTTGACCAGCGAGGCGTTCGTAGATTTTATCAGTAAAAACGAAATAAGCGAATTTTACATAACCGGTGCAGACGCTTCGATTTGCGTAAAATCAACCGTATTTAATTTACGCAAGGGAAGTTACCAAGTTACAGTTTTATCAGACTGCATAACGAGTTGGGATAAAAAGCAAATTCCCGAAATGCTGAAATATTATGAAAAACAAGGTAGTAAAATAATTAATTTAGCTGACTTATAATTTATTCAAAAAAGATTAGGATATGGAACAACACAATTGCGAAAAATGCACTATACGTGCAAAATACGACAAGAATCCAAAGTCGCTGATTGGTAGGTTTTGGCGATGGCATATAAACTTTTGCCCCGGTTGGAAAAAGTATATGAACTCGTTGGATGAGGACACAAAAAATGTATTGAAAGAAAAATACAACTTGAAATGAAAAGCGAAATTCTAAAAAACATCTGTTATACCGAGCTTGTTTACGAAAGAATAAACAAAAAACTCAATACAAAATTTTCAAAAAATGAAATAGAAAAATTGATGTTTGATGTAATCCAAGAAACCAACGAAAACTGTTTTGAAAAAATCGGCAAAAACTACTATATCACAAATACCGAACACAACATCAAAATAACCGTAAATTCGAATACGTTTAGAATTATAACAGTTGACAAAGTAAAATAATAATAGATTATTGAATGTTATGAGCAACATTACTTTAATTAGCACAACTCATAAAGAAATAGGAAAATGTAATTCTGATGAATTGCTAAAAATTATTGAAGAAATACGCCCTGATGTCATTTTTTTAGAAGCGTTTGAATCTAATTATACGTATTATGACCATTTTCTATTTTCTACATACGGAGTTTTTAATAAAAAGTTAGAAATGGAAGCAATACAAAAGTATTACCAGATTAATTCTTTTAAATGTATGATTCCTGTTCTTGACACAGAATTATCTGACGATTTTAGCAAATGGCTTAATATAGTTTGTGAATATTCAAATTGTCAAAAATTAATTGACATTAGCATTTCATTAGTAACGGAATATGGTTTTCAATTTCTTAATAGTGAAAAAAGTATTCAATTATATGAAGAAATAAGAGAACTAGGAAATCACATTTTAGGAAATAATGAAGTATGTCAAAAATTCAATGAAAATATTGATGCTTATGAAAACTCAATGCTTCGCAATATTTATGCTTATAGTAAGGAAAATATGTTCAATAAAGCAATATTTATGTGTGGTGCAGCACACCGAAAATCAATTATTGAAAAAATAGAAAAATATAAGAAACAAGAAAACTTAAAGTTGGATTGGACATTTTATGGGAACTGACAAAATAAAATATTTTGAGAATCGAAAAGATTGGCGAAAGTGGTTGACGGAAAACTTTGAAACCACTGATGAAATTTGGTTTACATTTCCCAATAAATCGTCAGACAAAAAAGGTATTATCTACAATGATGCCGTTGAAGAAGCTCTTTGTTTCGATTGGATTGACAGCACCATAAAAGCACTTGATAAGGACCATAAAATTCAGCGTTTCACACCGAGAAATCCCAAAAGTGGTTATTCGCAAGACAACAAAGAAAGATTGAAATGGCTGTTGGAAAACAAAATGATACATCCTAAATTTGAGGATAAAATAAAGAATGTTTTGTCTAAACCTTTCATTTTTCCAAAGGATATAACTGATAGGCTGAAAAAAGATAAAGAGGTATGGAAAAACTATCAACAATTTTCGGATACCTATAAACGAATCCGTATTGCGTACATTGATGTAGCGAGGATACGCTCTGAAGAATTTGAAAAACGATTAAATAATTTCATAAGTAAAACAAAAGAAAATAAAAAGATAACAGGGTTTGGTGGAATTGATAAATACTACTAAATGAGAATAGAAAAGATTACCCATAACAAAAAACAATACCTTGATTTGTTGCTATTAGCAGACGAGCAAGAAAATATGATCGACAAGTATTTGGAACGTGGCGATCTGTTTGCATTATACGATGACGATTTGAAAACGGTTTGCGTTGTTGTGGCAATAGACAGCGAAACTTGCGAATTGAAAAACATTGCAACCTACAAAAAATATCAAGGAAAAGGATATGCAAAATCATTGCTAAAATATGTTTTTGATTTTTACAGAAACAAGTATAAAACAATGCTCGTCGGAACTGGCGAAGTGCCGTCGATATTGTCGTTTTACGAAAGTCTTGGGTTTGAAAAATCGCACTCTATCAAGAATTTTTTTACTGATAATTATGACTACCCAATGTTTGAAGAGGGAATACAGCTTATTGATATGATTTATCTGAAAAAAGAATTATAAATAATAACCAAAAAAAACAGAAAAATGAGTAAAACAAGCAAATTTTGTCAAAGTTGCGGAATGCCGATGAGCAAAGACCCACAAGGTGGTGGAACAGAAAAAGACGGCACAAAAAGTTTGAAATTTTGCCATTGGTGCTATAAGGATGGCGAATTTTTGGGTGGTGACACGTTAGAAGAATTTTGTGAAAATGCACGAAAAGGAATGATTGCAAGTGGAGATGCAAACAGATTCATGGCATGGTTATACACAAGAAAAATCTTTTTGAAAAATTTGGAACGATGGAAAAAATCATAGACCTATTGTCAGACAAAAATCTGAAATCAATTGAAAAACGGAAAGCCGTTATTTCGCTTTTGTCGAGCGGAGAATTGACCATTTCAAAACTGCCAAAACTCAATGACAAACAAACCGGAATTGTTCTCGAAGCAATGGAAGAAATCTCACAAAAAGATTCTGAAATTATTGATGAAAGTTGGCTGAAATTCGCAGAAAGTCATGTCGATAGCGAGGATAATACGCTAAAACGAGAATCGGCAAGAGTAATCGGAAATATCGCTCACAAATTTCCTGAAAAGTTGAAAAACATTATTCCGAAATTGTTGACAAACGCTGAAAATAACGGTACTGTGGTTAGATGGAGTAGCGGTTATTCGTTAGGTAGAATTATTCAAATTCCAAAATTTGCCAAAAGCGATTTATTTGAAGCATTAGTCGTAATTGCCGAGAACGAACAAGACAACGGTGTAAAAAATCAATATGTAAAAGGTTTGAAAAAGGCTTCAAAACTGAGATGATAAAAAACTGCCAATATTTTCGGTCTAATATTCAAAATTACCGTTAAGTCGGAAAAAGTCAGATTTTTTTGACTTTTTCTAACTTAATAGCCAAAAACTATTATTGTTGTATTAATTTTGGCAATAGTTTTAAAATGTTTTCATTCAAAATTAAATACAAAAAACTGCGTAGAGCGGAACAGATTTAATATTATTTTCGAAACCAAAATTCTTTTTAGATATGCGAATGGCATAAGGCGATTTGTATTTTTCAACAAAAACATTCAAACTTCTCGATCGTGTTCGATTGCCTTTTTTGACTTCAATCGGAACAACAGCCCCATCTATTTGAAGAACAAAATCCACTTCGGCAATACCATCGCTTTGCCAGTATAACAAATTATAATTTTTTGTTGCAAACGCTTGTGCAACATAATTCTCAGTCATTGCACCAAAAAATGTATTGTCAATTTCAATAGGCGAGAGTATGGTTTGCAAAGGCATTTCCGAACGTAAGGTCAAAATACCAATATCACCCATATACAATTTGAAGTTCGGCAAATCAACATAAGCATTTATCGGGATATAACCGTGTTCCAAACGCTGACATTTAAGCACAATTCCTGCATAAACCAACCACTCAATAGCTTCTCCAAAAATAGTTGCTGAGCCTCCTCGCTGAACAACTTTATACTGAAACTTTGCATTTTCTTTGGCTAACTGTGCAGGAATGGACTGGTAGCACGCACGAATTTTCACACTTGTTGCTGAATCGGCATATTTTGCCATATCGGCAATGTATTCGTTGAGAATATTATTTTGAATCGTTTGTACTTTTACAAAACTATCCGTTTCAATGAAATTTACAATAGCTGCAGGCATACCACCCACAATAAAATAGGTTCGATACAAATCCATTGCTACATTGTGTAAGGCTTCTGGCATTGGTTTGTTTTCGTTATAATGTGTTCTAATTTCTTCTGTCAATTTCTCACGATTCATTGCCCACAAAAATTCCTCAAAATCCAAAGGGAACATATGCATTTGATCAACTTTGCCAACCGGAAACGAATATCTTTGTCGATTAATCGCTACGCCTAACAATGAACCTGCTGCGACAACGTGATATTCGGGTGTTTGTTCGCAAAAATATTTTAACGACATCAAAGCTCTTTCGCTAGCTTGAATTTCATCGAAAAATATCAATGTTTTATTGGCAGTAATAACTTCTCCTTTGGCTGTTTCAAGAAATTGAATGATTTTTTTTGGAGACAATTCCGTTTCGAGAAATTCGCCAAACGTACGTTCAATCTCCATGTTAAGATAGATCACGTTTTCGAAATGCTCTTTGCCGAATTGTTCCAAAATATAGGTTTTTCCAACCTGACGAGCACCATTAACAATCAAAGGCATTCGTTTTTTCTTGTTTTTCCACTCCACAAGAGAGGTGCTAATTTTCCGTTTCATGATACCAAATTTTTTGCAAAGATACGAATAAGTTAGAAAAAATCAAAATATTTAGATTTTTTCTAACTTAATAGCGAAAAATCAATGTGAATTCCTAAAACTTGTAAAAAATTACAAGTTTGGGGAATTTCAAAAAAAGTTATTAACAAAATTACAAAACCTGACAAAATGTCTTAATATTCTGATTTTTAAGCAGATGTAACGAGCGTTTCTCGTCCTTTTTCTCGTCCTTTTAAAAATAACGTTTTTAATTAATTAAATATAAGAGTGTTACAAAAAATCGCTTATACCTTACAAGCAGACTTCTTGATCGACATCAAAACATCCGACACTTATTTTTTCCCCCGAACCACCAAATACACTCCCGAAAACACCAATCCTGCACAAAACAAGATTTCCGGCGAAAGTCGGTCAATACCCAGCATTATCGCCAAAAACGATGCAATCACAGGTTGCGAATAATTGTAAATACTGACAGTGGTTGAACGCACTTTCTTCAAACCATAAGCGATACACAAATAGGTTATGAATGTTGCGCCAATCAACATGTAGGTCAATAAACCGATGCCTTTAAAATCAAATGCCGACCAATTCGTTTGAAACAAATCCGCACAACCAATCGGCACCAAAACCATCGCAGCAAACGTAAAAATCCAACGCATCACGGTAAGCGGATTATACTTCTCCATCAAAGGTTTGGCGAGAACCAAATAGATTGAATACGCAAGCGAACTTCCAAAACTAATCACATTGCCCAACCATTGGTTAGGTCCAAATGTGCTGCTTATTCCACTTGATGTAATTAACAAAATCGCACCGGTCGCGCCTAAAATAATTCCGAAAATTTTATTTTTGGTAATCGTTTCTTTCAGCACAATCGCCGAAATAATCAAGACCAACAACGGCGTAAGCGTCATGATAATCGAAGAGTCCATCGGCGATGTGAATGTCAGACCTTTGATGAATAAATACATGTTCAAGGTAATCCCCAACTGCCCGCAAATAAAGAGTTTCAGCAAATCGCGTTTTTCTACCTTTTGATAATTCCCGATCATCGCTATCGTCCAGAACGCAAGCACTGCAAACACTACACGCGTCACAGTTGTTGCCATTGGCGACATATACTCGGGCACCAACATTTTTGAAAACACGTAATTCACGCCAAAAACAACGTTGGCAGTCAAAATAGCGATATGTGCAGATTTATTTTTAAGCATAAAAGGTGCAAAGATACGAAAAAATAGAGAATTGAAAATTATTTTCGTAACTTTGCAAAAAATTAAAATAAAAATACCATGCAAAAAATAATCTCCACCGAAAAAATCCCCATCAAAATGTGGCTCGACGATATCGAAGAAGACGCGTTGAAACAAGCCACAAATCTCGCCAACCTGCCGTTTGCGTTTAGCCATATTTGCTTAATGCCCGATACGCATGTAGGTTATGGGATGCCCATTGGTGGCGTGTTAACAACGGATAATGTGATTATTCCAAACGCTGTCGGCGTGGACATTGGCTGTGGAATGTGTGCTGTAGAAACCAATGTCAAAGTTGATGGTTTAAGGCATGAACAACTCACACAAATTATGGCAGGAATCAGAGAACTTGTTCCGCTCGGATTCGAACATCAAAAACAACGACAAGACGAATCGCTAATGCCGCAAGGGTTTCAGATAGACGAATTGGTAGTTGTAAAACGCCAATATCTCGCAGCATTGAAACAACTTGGCACGCTCGGAGGCGGAAATCATTTTATCGAATTGCAACGTTCCGACGATGGTTTTTTGTGGATTATGGTGCATTCTGGCAGTCGAAATTTCGGTTTGCAAGTGGCGGAATATTACAATAAAAAAGCGAAAAAACTCAATCAAATTTACTATTCATCGGTTGATGCCAAAGCGGATTTGGCGTTTCTGCCTTTTGAAACGGATGAGGCGCACGTTTATTACAAAGAAATGCGGTATTGCACCGAGTTTGCGTTTGCAAATCGCAAGTTGATGATGGAGCGAATTCAGCAAGTTATTTCATCTGTTTTGAGTGCTGTGGTTTTCGAGCCAATCATCAACATCGCTCACAATTATGCGGCATGGGAAGAGCATTTCGACACTAAAGTTATCATTCATCGCAAAGGTGCAACATCAGCCAAATTGGGCGAAATCGGCATTGTTCCCGGTTCGCAGGGAACGAAGTCGTATATTGTTGAAGGGCTCGGCAATCCCGAAAGTTTTATGAGTTGTTCGCACGGTGCAGGGCGTGTGATGGGCAGAAAAGCAGCCATTCGCAACCTTGATTTGGACGAAGAAAAACGCAAACTTGACGAACTCGGTATCATTCATTCCATTCGAAATAAATCGGATTTGGAAGAAGCCTCGTCGTGCTACAAAGACATTTCGCAAGTGATGGCGTTGCAAAGTGATTTGGTGAAAATCAAAACGGAACTTAGCCCTTTGGCGGTGATTAAAGGATGAAAATTGTGAGCAGCATTATGAATGATATATTTTTGTTATTTACTTGGTATATTGATGAAAAAATTGTATTTTTGCAAAAATTTTACGAAATCAAATTATTATGAAACCATTTGTTTTTTTCCTATTCTTGCTGTTAAGTCTTAACGCAAGTGCACAGCAACAACAGGTTATCAATAGAACCTATACTCAAACCGAAGTAGATCTAAAATTACAGCTACTACAAAAAGAAGTTGGGGTATTACTACAAACGATTACACTCTATGAAATCCTACCGAAAAGAACTAACCTTCAACACCACGCACCGCCGTGAGTTTATCAACATTACGCCGTATGTGGATGCTTGTTTGCGCGAAAGCGGAATCAAAGAAGGCTTGGTATTATGCAACGCCATGCATATCACCGCCAGTGTGTTTATCAACGACGATGAAAGCGGTTTGCACCACGATTACGAAGTGTGGCTCGAAAAACTTGCACCCGAAAAACCACATTCGCAATATCGACACAATGGCTTTGAGGACAACGCCGACGCTCATTTGAAGCGACAAATCATGGGTCGTGAAGTGGTGGTGGCTGTTACCAACGGCAAGTTAGATTTCGGCACTTGGGAACAAATTTTTTACGGCGAATTTGATGGCAAACGTGCCAAAAGAGTGTTGGTAAAAATAATCGGTGAATAGTCCATGTTCAGTTTAGAAAAAAAACGCTGGCAGTGGCTTGCAATCCTTTTCCTTTCGATGGTTTGGGGCTCTTCGTTCATTCTGATGAAAAGAGGATTAGGCGCTTTCGATTATATGCAAGTTGGCGCTATGCGGATCTTTTTCAGTTTTGTGATTATGTTGCCGATTGCGATTAAAAATTTACGATTAATCAATAAGAAAAACATCGGTTATCTCATCACGTTGGGACTGATTGGAAATTTTATTCCTGCCGTTTTATTTACGTTGGCACAATCGGAAATCACAAGTTCTTTGGCAGGAATTTTGAACGCCATAGCGCCGTTTTTTGTATTGGCGATTGGTGTGATTTTTTTCGGAAACAGACCGAGTGTTTGGCAGTATATCGGTATTTCTGTAGGATTTTTCGGTGCGTTTTGGTTGATGAGCGATGGAAACTTGGGTTCGTTGGGAAGTATCAACCGATATGTTTGGCTGATTGTGATAGCAACTGCGATGTATGGCGTTAGTTCGAATTTGATTAAATACAGATTGCAGAATTTGAACGGCATTCAGATTACATCGTTGAGTTTCTTTTTTGTTGGACCTTTGGCGGGAATCATGCTTGGTTTCACGGATTTGAAAACGCCGATGCTTTCGCCCGATTTTTACTCAAGTTTAATTGCAACGTTGATATTGGCTTTATTCGGCTCTGTTCTCTCGTTGTTTGTTTATTATAATCTCATTCATCGTGCAGGTCCTGTTTTTGCTTCGTCGGCAACGTATGTTGTGCCGTTTTTCGCTCTGCTTTGGGGCATTTGGGACGGCGAAGCGATTTACTCCATACACATTTATTGTTTGCTGATTATTTTGACAGGAGTTTATTTATCAAGTCTGAGGCGGAAGGGGCAAAAATAATCGTTCCATAAAAAGTTTTATCACCGTTTCGGTGCTTTCTCTTTTGGGTATTCTTGTCGGAATTTTTCCCAGTATTTTTTGATTTCAGAACGCATTTCTTTGTGCAGCCAAAGAATTCCTATGAGGTTTGGCAATGCCATCAACACAATTGCAATACCTGTAAAGAGCCACACCAATGTTGTGTCGATAACTGCGCCCGCAGCAAATGCAACCACGTAAAACAATCGGAACGGCGTTACCCATTTAACGCCGAACAGATAAACCACTGCGCGATCGCCGTAATAGCCCCACGCCAAAGAGGTCGAAAATGCGAATAACAGCAAGCACAACGGAATAATATATCGTCCGAAATTACCAAACAAACTGCGCGAAAATGCTTCTGTAGTCAGCGGTGCAGAATGCAACAGCGATTTCCCCGAAAGGGAAACATCGTTAGAAATTCGGCTTTTAACAACGGTAAGAGTTCCACTAAATGGTGCTTGGTGCCTATCTGTAACACGAACATTTTCTGCAATAGAGCGGTTGTGAAGCACGGTTACAGGCGATGTGATCACACCGTTTTCTACAGTGATTTCACCGGAAAAAGTGAGATTATCGCCTTCTTTTTGATTGGAAAGAAATGCCAAAAGATGTTCGGTATGGTCGGTCTGTTGCACAATGTAAGTGTCGGTTCTTTGGAACGATGTATCCACGCGTTCCGACCAAACTCCCGAACTGATCAGCACAATTCCTGTAAAAAGACAAACGATAAGCGTGTCGATAAACGGCTCAAGAAGCGAAACCATGCCTTCGGAAATAGGTTCATCGGTTTTTGCCGCAGCGTGTGCAATTGGTGCAGAGCCTTGTCCGGCTTCGTTACTGAACAATCCGCGATTTACACCGCGATTGAACACCCACGCAAAAGCCGCTCCCAAAAAGCCTCCTGTGGCAGATGCGCTCGAAAAAATATTAGAAAAAATTGAGCCGATTGACGGTAAAATATTTTGATAATTGGCAATCAAAACGGCTACTCCGCCGATGAAATAAAGAAATACCATAAACGGAATAACCTTTGTGGTAACATTGGCAATGCGCTTGATGCCACCCAAAAGAATCAGGGCTAAAATAATCGCCAATATTCCGCCAGTCAAAAGTTTGTTGACGCCAAATGCTGATTCGAACGAATTTGCGATGGAATTGATTTGAGGTAAATTGCCCGTTCCGAAACTTGAAATGATGGTACAAAACGCGAAAATCGCTGCAAGAACTTTCCAGTTGAGGCGGTTTTTCATGTAATACATCGGTCCTCCAGAAATAGTTCCATCAGCAGCAACTTCACGGTATTTATGCGAAAGCGACACCTCAACCATTTTGGTTGCCATACCCAAAACGGCAGTTACCAACATCCAAAATAAAGCAGCCGGGCCTCCCAAATGGATGGCTAAGGCAACTCCTGCGATGTTGCCTGTTCCGATTGTTCCCGAAAGGGCTGCTGTAAGAGCGCCATAATGCGAAGTGTCACCGGAATGATGGTCTTTGTCAAAACGTCCGCGTGTAATGCGAATGGCATGTTTGAAATACCGAAACTGCGGAAAGCGCAGGTAAATCGTGAAAAACAGTCCTGTTCCGAGTAAAAGAAACACGAACCAACTGCTACTGCCGAGGTAACTATCGAGGGTTTCGAGGAGGGATGCGATGTTCATGGTTTTGTGGTGTTCTTTTTGCTGCAAAGATACAAAAAGTTTCTAAAATACACCAAGCCCTTTCAAAAAGACCATCAAAATCGCAATGGGCGCTACAAATCGAATGATGAACATAAACATCGAAAACAACCGTATTTTCAGCGTTCCCTGATTGCTGAGTTCATCTTTGGTTTGCTTAATATCGTAAAACCAGCCTAAGAAAACAACCGTGAAAAGCGCTCCCAACGGCAGCAAAATGTTGGACGCAAAAAAGTCACTATTGTCGAAAATACTTTTGTTGAATATTTGAACGTGTTTCAACGGACCAAACGAAAGCGTTGTAAACGCACCCAAAGCACACGCAAGCGTTGTGGCAACAGTGGTTGCAAAAATTCGTTTCAATTTAAATTCTTCAACCAAATACGCCACAATAACTTCGAGTAACGAAATAATCGAGGTAATCCCTGCAATAGCAACTAATACAAAAAATAACAATGCAAAATAAACGCCACCCGTCATTTGCTGAAATATCGCGGGAAGCACGACAAACACCAATCCAGGGCCTTGATCAGGATACATCCCAAACGAATACACCGCCGGAAAAATCGCTATTCCCGCCAAAATCGCCATGATGCAGTCGGTTATCGAAACGGAAAATGCTGTTCGCGACATGTTGACATCTTTCTTGATGTATGAACCATACGTGATTAACGCACCCATGCCGACACTCAGCGAAAATACGGCTTGTCCGAGTGCAGCCAACAATACATTTGAATTTAGTTTTGAAAAATCAGGCTTAAATAAAAATTTCAAACCTTCCGCAGAACCGGGCAATGTCAGTGCTTTCACAGCCAAAATAACCAAAAAAACAAAAAGCAAAGGCATTAATACTTTTGCAGAACTCTCAATCCCTTTTCGGATGCCGAACATGATGACAATTGCAGAAATTGACATTGTGGTCAACTGCCAAATCAAAGGTCGTGCTGCTTGCGTGTGAAAGTGTTCGAAAACCTGCTTAGGGTCTTGCACTGCTGCCGTTGATGAAAACACATCTCTCACGGCAAGAACAACATATTCCAAAGTCCAACCCGTAATCGTGCTGTAAAAAGTTAGTATGATGAATGCTGCTAAAATGCCCATCAATCCGACCAAATACCAAGGTTTTTTCGGCGCTAATTTTTTGAATGAACCGTAAGAATTGCTTTGTCCTCTGCGACCGATAATAAACTCCGAAAGCATTGCGGGAATTCCAATAATCAAAACAAACGCAAAATAAACAATTAAAAATGCAGCACCGCCATTCTCCCCCGCCATGTAAGGAAATCGCCAAATGTTCCCCAATCCCACAGCCGAGCCTATCACTGCTGCAAAAACACCAAACCTGCTACTGAAGCCATCTCTTGAACTTTGACTCATGATATACATTTTCTGCAAAGTTACAAAAAAAATCAAAACACACTGCCACCTTTTTAATTTTTTGCATCTTGTTTGTATAATTTCAATTTTTATACTGATGCGAAAAAACAGTTTTATCATGTTTGGATTGCTCTTGCAATCTATGTGGATTGTAGCACAACCCGTTGGAAGCATTCGCGGCATTGTTACCGATGCTGCTTCCGGGCAAACCTTGCCTTACGTTTCTGTAATTGTACTTCACTCCGACCCTCTTGTCGGAGCAATAACCGACTCTGTGGGACATTTCCGTCTGACAAATCTACCAGTCGGACGCTACACCATTCAAAGTAGTTTCATTGGATATGAACCTGCGATATTCCGAGAAATAATGGTCGGTTCAGGACGAGAAGTGTTTTTGGAAATCGTGATGCGTGAAAATATTTATCAATTGCAAGGTGTAACTATTCGTCCGAAAGTGGACAAGGAAAAGCCACTAAACACAATGGCTCTGGCGAGTGCACGGATGTTTAGCGTAGAAGAAGCCAGTCGTTATGCCGGTGGTTTCGACGATCCAGCACGTTTGGTAACTGCGTTTGCAGGCGTTTCGGGAAGTATGAATAGCAACGGTATTGTAATTCGCGGCAATTCGCCACTGTTTACGCAATGGCGGATAGACGGCGTGGAAGCGGTTAATCCTACGCATTTTTCGGATATCACAGGTGTTGGTGGCGGTATCCTCACAGCGTTGAGTTCGCAAATGCTTGCCAATTCCGACTTTTTTACGGGTGCTTTCCCTGCTGAATACGGCAATGCTCTTTCGGGCGTATTTGATATGCGATTGCGAAACGGCAACAATCAAAACTACGAACATATGGCACAAATCGGTTCGTTGGGCGTTGAATTTGGCTCAGAAGGTCCGTTTTCAAAGGGAAAACAAGCATCATATTTGTTCAATTATCGGTATTCGTCGATGGCACTTGTAGGTGATTTGTTTCCTGATTTGTTGGAAGGTGCGGCAGGTATGCGTTATCAAGATTTGGCATTTAAAACGAATTTTCCAACCAAAAAAGCAGGAACATTTAGCGTGTGGGGCATCGGAATTAAAGACCATTTTAAAAATGAAGTTCCGAAAGATACCGCAGACTGGTGGGACATTTGGACAGACAATGCCGATTTCAAACAAACCAAAGCTGTTGGCGGAATTGAACACAAAATTTTTATCAACAAAAGATCATATTTGAAAAATATTCTTGCTGCAAATTACACCAAAAACCAAATTGAAGCTGATCAGGTTTACACCGATTGGAGTACATTTCCTATTGCCGATATGAAAAATACAAATTGGAACACGATTTTCAGCACGTATCTGAATACGAAATTCGATGCCATGCATACGAACAAAACCGGTTTTACAATCACGAATTTATTTTATGATTTGGATTATTGGATGAGCCCCGATTTTATGAACATTCCACCCGGCGATATGGTTAATTTTGCGAAAGATAACGGCAGTTCGGTAGCGTTGTCCGCCTACAGTCAATCGCTGATTCGGTTGAATAGTCGCCTCACAACAAACGTTGGTTTGCATAGTATGTATTTCCAACTAAACGGAAATTTAACTCTCGAACCGCGTGTGAGCGTTCGCTGGCAAGCCCTTCCGAAACACACGTTTGGCTTGGCGTATGGAAAACACAGTCGCAGAGAAAATACGGATTATTATTTTGTAAAAACTCTGGAAACAGGCGACAAATTAGTCAATAAACATTTGGATTTCGCCAAAGCACATCATATTGTAGCCTCTTACGATTGGTTAATTTCCGACAATCTTTGTCTGAAAATAGAGCCGTATTTCCAGTATCTGTACGATATTCCGGTGGCAAAAGACAGTTTGTTGTCGCTCATCAATTATCGCGATTGGTTTTTGATGTTGCCTTTGGTAAACGATGGAAAAGGTAGAAATTATGGCATTGATTTTACACTGGAACGTTATTTGAACAACGGTCATTATTACTTATTTACCGGCTCGTTGTTCGAATCGCATTACATGGGAGGTGATGGTGTGTGGCGAAATACACGCTTGAATCGCAATTATATTCTCAACGCTTTAGGCGGAAAAGAATGGAAAATTGGAAAACAAAATCGAGATATGTTGAGTGTCAGTCTTCGTTTTACACTGCAAGGCGGCGAACGTTATATTCCTGTAGATGAAAAAGCATCCATATTAGCAAAGACCCTTGTTTACGACAATTCACGAGCCTACAAAACGCAATTGCCAGCAGAAATTATCGGACATTTTACTGTTAGTTACAAAATGAACCGAAAGAATTTCGCACACGAATTTAGTCTAAAAATGGTCAACATCACCGGCAATAAAGAATTCGACGGCTATGCCTACAATTATCGCAAAGACCGCCCGGAGATGTACATGGGAGCAGTGGTGATACCGAATATCAGTTACAAAATAGAATTTTAAAAATTAGTTCTGACTGTTCCATCTCAGGTTTGAGTATTGCAATTTCTCATGCTAAGATTGATCCGCCGTCTTGCAATATCAACGTCCAACACTCTAACCAATACATTTTGTTGCAATCGAACAACGTCATTCGGATTAGAAATAAAACGATCTGCCATTTGACTGACATGCACCAACCCATCCTGATGTACGCCAACATCCACAAAAGTGCCGAAAGCAGTGATGTTCGTAACAATTCCGGGAAGGATCATACCTGCAACTAAATCTTCAATTTTGTTGATATTTTTGTTGAACTCGAAAACTTCAAATTTCGTGCGTAGATCTCTCCCAGGTTTTTCCAATTCCTTCATAATGTCCTGTAAGGTGGGCAATCCGCAATCGGGCGTAACAAATTCTTTGATATTGACTTTATCACGATATTCCTTTTTTTCTAACAACTCGGGAACGGAACAGTTTACACGTTTGGCTATTTGTTCTACTAATTTGTAACGTTCGGGGTGTACCGCACTTTGATCCAACGGATTTTTTGCGTTCCTAATTCGTAAAAATCCTGCACACAATTCAAAAACTTTTTCGCCTAAACGCGGTACTTTTTTCAACTGTACGCGCGATTCAAACTCGTCGTTTTCATTCCGATAATCCACGATGTTTTGCGCTATCACTGGACCAATTCCCGAAACATACGTCAATAATTCTTTGCTGGCTGTATTTAGTTCAACACCTACATTATTCACACAACTAACAACCGTATCCGTCAACGCTTCCTGCAATTTTGGTTGATTAACATCGTGTTGATACTGCCCTACTCCGATTGATTTCGGGTCTATTTTCACCAATTCTGACAACGGATCCATCAATCGCCGACCAATGGAAACTGCTCCTCGAACTGTTACATCATAATTCGGAAATTCTCTACGCGCCACGTCCGACGCGGAATAAATCGAAGCCCCACTTTCATTCACCATCGCAATAATAGGCGCATTTTTGAAATACGCACGACGAACAAAGGCTTCAGTTTCGCGCCCTGCCGTGCCGTTTCCGATGGCAATGGCTTCTATTTTGTAGGCTTCCGCCAAGTGTTCGATTTTACTTATCGCTTCGCGTTCTACGACTGTAGAAGTGAATGGATATAGGGTTTCGTTATGCAATAATTGTCCTTGTTTGTCCAAGCACACAACCTTGCAACCTGTCCGAAACCCTGGGTCTATCGCCAATACAGTCTTTTGCCCCAATGGAGAAGCCAACAATAATTGGCGTAAATTTTCGGTGAAAACATTGATGGCTTCCGCGTCGGCTTTTTCTTTCAGAATGCCCAATATCTCGGTTTCCATAGAGGGCGATAACAGGCGTTTGTAACTGTCTGCAATGGCGGATTTTACTTGTTTGGACGCATCATTCTGACCTTTTATAAATGTTTTTTCTAAGGTTTCGATGGCTGCTTCATTGTTTTCAGGTTCTACTTTTATTTTCAAAAAACCTTCTTCTTCACCGCGCAACATTGCCAAAATCCGATGTGATGGAGCCTTCATTGCGGGCTCGTTCCAATCAAACCACGATTGATATTTTTCCCCTTCTTCTTCCTTATTTTTCGCAACTTTTGAACTCAAAAACGCTGTTCGTTTGTACAAATTCCGCATACGGTTACGTGCCGTAGCATCTTCATTGACCCATTCTGCAATAATATCGCGTGCTCCTGCTAACGCTTCCGCTTCGTCAAGAACGCCTTTTTCATCGCTTACATATTTCGCCGCTTCGGCTTCAACATCAAACTGATTTTGCTGAAATACTTTGTGTGCCAAAGGCTCTAATCCCTTAGCAATGGCAACAGTTGCACGTGTTTTTCGTTTGGGTTTATACGGCAAATACAAATCTTCCAATTCGGACATGATTTCTGCGTCCATGATTTTCTTTTCCAATTCCGATGTGAGTTTTCCCTGTTCGGAAATAGATTGTAAGATAACATCACGACGTTTATCTAAGTCTTTCATCCGATTTAAATGGTCGCGAATAGCCAAGATTTGCACTTCGGCCAAACTGCCTGTCGCTTCTTTTCGATAACGAGCGATAAACGGCACGGTTGCTCCGCTTTCCAACAATTCAATGGTTTTTTCTACTTGGCGTACGCCGATATTTAGGATTTGTGATATTTTAGTGGAGTAGTTCATATTCGTTGTTTCTTTCTGTATGGTCAGGTGTTTTTGACTCTGCTTTGTTCATTGTGTTATCATTGGGGATATTGTTGGTGCAAAGATACAAAAAAAACACAACTATCGGAAATTTTTCGTATCTTTGCAGAACCAATTCAAAAACATTAAGAATTATGAATACAACGTTTCAATTCGCATCGGCACAAGAAGTTTCTCCTGCTATTTTAGAGGCAATCAGACAAGCCTATCAGGAAAAACCTATTAACATTTACATTGAAGAAAGTGAGCAGTTTCCTGAACAGGCTGTTTTACAACCCGACGACGATTTGCGTAGTGCAATTACAGGCGACGAACTTTTGGAAAGAATATATCAAGATATTGATAGAAAATTTGCAAATCGTATCTAAAATGAAAGTTATATTTTTACCAAAAGTTCAAGAGTATTACGATAATCTCGAACAAATTCTTTATGAAAAGGGTTATTTTTCGTTTCCCGAATCGTCGAAAGAATATGTTAAGGATTTAATTCTTGACATAAAAATGAACCTGCCAACAAAATTTAAGCGACCCGCACCCGAACACTTCGATAAATACGGAAAAGGTATGTATTATGCCACGTTCCGAAAAAACAAACAAACGGCATGGTATGCTTTTTTCACAAAATACAACGACAATGGCAAAGCGATTTATTTAGTGCGATACATCGCCAACAATCATACCGTTGCTCAACATCTGTAGAAACATTCAAAAAAAATATAAATCAGAACTGAAAAGCATGAAATAAAAAAAGCAAAAAACATATAGCGATTGCTAATTCTTGTATCAAAAATTTCGACGTTTCAAAGTACCAAGAATAGGTGACGCTCGCAAAAAGCGGGCTTTCTTATTTGGTACACGGTCGTCGAAAACCTTTGATACGGATTTGTTAAGTCCGTTTTTTTTATTCCAAAATTTGAAAATACAATTAACTAAATACAAATCAAAAAAACAAAATTATTATGAAAAAAATTATCACATCATTTTTTGCAATCACTCTATCGCTTAGTGTTTTTGCGCAGATTAAAGTAGCCGAAAAAGAACCCGAATTACCTCGGTGGTGGAAACACAAGGATTGCCTCTTTGCTCCTTACGACAGTTCGTATTGTTATATAAGTGTAGAGGAAATGTGTGGCTTGAAAGGAGTGCCACTTTCAGCTTTCGGAAAATATATTGGTCAGCAAATATATCGTAAATATGACGAAAAATATTTCGAAATTATCGATACTAGTACACATGTCACATATGGTTCAATGACCTATCGTCAATGGTATTTTGATTTGCAAGAAATGCAAAGTGGTGATAGAGCGTCTTGGAATTTTTTCGATAATACTGACGTAAATTTCAGGTCTAGAAACAATCAATATATTTTTGTTGGCGGTTTCATAAAATTGCAACAAATGTTTATTGGACAAAATATCTATTCCGTAACTCGAAATAACGAACAAGATTGGAAATGTACAGATGTTGTAATGGATGGACGTACTATTTCTTTATTGCTTGTTAGAAAAGATGGAACTCAAATAAAAATCCGGGTTCCGGAAGAAGATAAATTTTTTAATCACAAATTGTGGCAGAATTTTCGGCCTTCTAACTCTAACGATACTCATTGGATGACAGAAACGCAGTACAGAGCAATGAAACAAGGAGAAGCAAAAACATCTCAGCAATCAACCCAACAACAAGCTCAAAGAAGGCAACAACTTGTAGCCAAATTCGGTGCAACTCACGCAGATAAAATTATAGCAGGCAAATATGAGATAGGTATGAGTAAAGTTATATGTAGAGAAATACTAAACTATCACAACAGAAAGTATAAAGTTATTGAAAAAACAGCAACAGCGGAAGTTTGGGAAGTAGGAAATACGTGGTTACATTTCAAAAGCGACAAATTAGAGAAAATAAACAGACTTTAATAAATTATAAACTAAAATTAGAAAGGAACAATTATGGAAAAATTTCAAAAATCAAAAATTGAGGCTTATGTTGAAGATTTCTACCAGTCAAACGACATGCCGATACCAAACGTATGGTTTCCAAATGAAGAGGAAAGACAAATGTTTTATGTAGATAATGGCACAGAGCCGTTTGTTGTTGATTTAGATGAATTTAACTCTTGGAAAGAATTGGATTCGATACTTCGGATGCGTACAATAATAATCCGTTGAGAAAAACGATATTTTCGGACAGTTTTTTTTTGCTTTTATTTGCGACACTGTCTGTTTGCTAACGTATAACGTGCCGCCCGCTTGACGAAGTCGCGGGGGGAGGGCGAAGCCGAGTAAATAACTCATCATTCATAACCCATAATTCATAATTATTTCGTACCTTTGCAAAAAATATGAATAAACTCGAAAAAACAAAATAAAAACATACCTTATACAAAAACAAAAAAACAATTATGAAAGCAACAAACATCGAGGACTGTAACGCTATGCAGTCAAAGTGTATTTATGAATGTGAGCACTGTGGGCACACAGAGAAAGGGCTTTACTTCAATGACAAAAATTTCGCAGAAGAAATCAAAAAAAACAAATGCCATAACTGTGGAAAATCCGCTTTGTAAAGTTCAGAAAACGTTATGATAAACATTAATTCTTCTAATTGCACGCGTTGCTACCATTGTGTAAAAGTTTGTCCTTCAAGCATTTTTACAATTTCCTCAGAGAAGTCCGTTCAAATTGCACACGAACATCGTTGTATAAAATGCGGGCATTGTGTGGCTACTTGTGGCTTTAATGCTGTTGTTCACGGTGATTTTCCAAAAGAAAAAGTTCATAAAATTGATGTTGCAAAACTTCCAACACCTGAACAAACCTTGTTGTTGATCCGCAAACGACGCTCAAATCGGACATTTTCGTCCAAACCAATTCCCGAAGAATTTTTATCTCAAATTCTCGAAGCAGCACATCGTGCGCCAACGGCGATGAATTTGCAATTAGTCGAATTCACGTTGATTACCGATCCCGAGAAACTCAAAACTATCGTAGATTTTACGTTAAATACGTATATGCCGATTGTCAAAATTGCGGACTTTGCTTTGTTCAAACCGATTTTCAAACGATGTTTTCCGAAACTTTACAAATATGTTGTCATATTCCGAAATTTCGAGCGTAGTTATCGCGAACAAGGCAAAGACGTAGGTATTTTGCGAGGTGCAACTGCTGTTTTGTTAATTCATACATCGAAACCTTCAAATTTCGGTAGCGAAGACAGTCAACTCGCTTATCAAAATGCATCGCTAATGGCGGAAAGTCTTGGTGTATCGCAGTTCTACACAGGTTTTGTGGTTCGTGCCATTAAACAGAAAAAACAAAAATTGGAAAAACTATTGGGCATCAACGGAACAATCCACGCAGGAATGGCGCTTGGAATGCCACAGTTTGAATATCCAAATTACATTGACAGAAAAGAACTAAAAATAACACGTCTATGAAAACAAAAGAAGAAATTGTAGAAAATTGGCTACCTCGCTACACAGGAGCGTCATTGGAACAGTTTGGGGAATACATTCTCTTGGTTAATTTCCACGAATATGTGTATCGATTTTCCGAAAAATTCAATGTGGAAATTTTCGGAGTTGGCAAAGCCATGCAGTGCGCAACACACGAAAATATCACCATTATTAATTTTGGTATGGGTAGTCCGAATGCAGCGACAATCATGGATTTGCTGAGTGCCATTCATCCGAAAGCGGTTTTGTTTTTGGGCAAATGCGGCGGATTGAAAAAAACGTTGCTCGGCGATTTTATTCTTCCGATTGCAGCCATTCGTGGTGAAGGAACATCAAGGGATTATTTCCCGAAAGAAGTTCCCGCATTACCTGCGTTTAGTTTGCAAAAAGCCGTATCTACAACCATTCGCGACTACAACAAAGATTATTGGACTGGCACAATTTACACCACAAACCGCCGTGTTTGGGAGCATGACGAGCGATTTAAAGACTACATACATTCGCTCAAATGCATCGGAATTGATATGGAAACCGCAACAATTTTCATTGTCGGATTTTCAAATCAAATCCCGACGGGCGCGCTACTTCTTGTGTCAGATAATCCAATGACACCCGAAGGTGTGAAAACTTCATCAAGCGATCACATGGTCAGCGAAAATTTCGCACAATTCCATTTAGACATCGGGATTGATTCGCTGAAACAATTGATGTATAATGGGCTTACGGTGAAACACCTGCGATTTGAATTTTAACGTAGGGGCGGGTTTGAAACCCGCCCCTACCATAATTACATACCAAACGCTTTCTTAAAATCCTTCACCAAATCCAATTTCTCCCAAGCAAAAAATTCAACAGTTTTGAAATATTTAGTTTCTTTACCGATTTTTTTGGTTTTGGTTTCGTTGTTGGAATAAAAAACTTCAACGTCTTTTTTGTAGGTGTCTCTTCCGAAATGTCCGTAAGACGCGGTTGGCAAGTAAATCGGGTTTTTCAAACCGAAACGATTTACAATTGCGTAAGGACGTAAATCTATTAATTTGGAAACGATAGTTGCAATTTCGCCATCGTGCATGATTTTTCCGTTTTTCTTGGCTTTGCACGTTCCGTAAGTGTTTACATACAATCCAACAGGTTGAGCCACGCCGATTGCATACGCCACTTGAACTAAAACTTCGTCGCAAATGCCTGCTGCTACAAGATTTTTCGCAATGTGTCGCATGGCGTAAGCCGCCGAACGGTCTACTTTCGAAGGGTCTTTTCCCGAAAACGCACCACCACCGTGAGCACCTTTTCCACCGTAAGTATCGACGATAATTTTACGACCTGTCAAACCTGTATCGCCGTGAGGACCGCCGATTACAAATTTTCCTGTCGGATTTACAAACAGTTTGTATTTCGCATTAAACAACGCTTGTACGCGTTTTGGTAAGGTTTTTATCACTCGTGGAATTAAAATTGTTTCAACATCTTTTTTAATAGTGTCGAGCATTTTTTTCTCTTCTGCAAAATCGTCGTGCTGCGTGGAAATTACAATAGCATCAATAGCAATCGGCTTGCCGTTATCCTCGTATTTAATCGTAACTTGCGATTTGGAATCGGGACGCAAATACTTCATTTGTTTGCCTTCTCTACGAATGGCAGCCAATTCCTGCAAAAAAATGTGTGATAATTCAACCGGCATCGGCATGTGATTATCCATGTCGTTGCACGCATAACCAAACATCATACCTTGATCGCCCGCGCCTTGATCTTCGGCTTTCTTGCGTTCAACGCCTTGATTGATGTCTTGCGATTGCCCATGAATAGCGGAAATCACACCGCAAGAATCCGCGTCAAAGCGATATTCGGCTTTGGTGTAACCGATTTTTCGGATCGTTTCGCGAGCAATATGTTGTACATCTACATAACAGTTTGTTTTTACTTCGCCTGCACACACGGTCAAACCTGTAGTTACAAGCGTTTCGCACGCCACTTTCGATTCCGGATCATAGCGTAAAAATTGGTCTAATAAAGCGTCGGAAATTTGATCCGCTACTTTGTCGGGATGTCCTTCGGACACAGATTCTGAAGTGAATAAGTAAGCCATAATTTTGATTTTAAATTTCACAAAAAAAACTCTCCAAATTCGTGGAAAGTTCGCTTGCATACAACCAATATTGGCATATCTGTTTTCGTTTTAGCGTTTTTTTACGTGGTTGCAAGCAGTCAAATCCATCCACAAATCTTTTACAAAGATACGAATAATTTTTCATATAAGCAAATTTTTTCGTATCTTTGCAAGAAAAATATTTGTATGAAAAAAATTATTTTCACAATCTGTTTTTTGGGCTTGTTTAGCACAATTCATGCGCAAGCTTTTAAAATTGGTGAAAACAGGGCTTCTTTTGGAGTTGGTTTTGGGTGGACAAGCAATAATGTGGTAAAAGGTAGTAAATCCACACATTTTCCTTCTCCGAATGCTTTAATTGAACGGAGTGTTCTTCCTTTCAAAAATTTCGGTTTTCTCAGTGTTGGTGCACAATTTGGATTTCACTATGGTAACCACAGAGGTGTTGGAGTTTTGGCAAATCATGATGGACAACCTATAGTAAATTATAAGCAATCCTGGACAGAAATTTATTTTGTTCCTCGAATAGCATTGTATTTTCACGAGATTTTTTATGAGGATGATTTTCCTGAAAATATTGATTTATATGGTGGTATAGGTATTGGGTTCAACTTTTTGTCGCACAGAATTTCACCCGAGGTTATCGGAATTGGCGACAATAGCGGTTTTAAACTCGGTTACAATTTCTTTATAGGCGGACGGTATTATTTTAAACCTCAAGCGTCCATTTTCGCGGAACTGGGTTATGGGCTTTCGTTTCTGAATGTTGGATTAACTATACGATATTAGGGTGGCTTCGACTCCGCTCAGCCATCACACCATGGTCGTTGAGCGGAGTCGAAACGACCGTCTAAAAATCAAAAAACAAAAAACAAAAATGAAAATATCTTACAACTGGCTAAAAAATTACGCTAACATCACACAAACACCGGAAGAGTTGTCGGTTATGTTAACCGATTGCGGACTTGAAGTTGAAGGTTTTGAACTTGTCGAATCCGTTCGTGGAGGCTTGAAAGGCGTGGTCATCGGCGAGGTGATTACTTGCGAAAAACATCCTGATGCAGATAAATTGAAAGTTACAACCGTGAATATCGGCGCACCGGAATTATTGCATATTGTTTGTGGTGCAAACAATGTTGCAGCAAGACAAAAAGTACCTGTCGCTACCGTTGGAACGATGATTTACAAAGGCGATGAAGAACCTTTTGAAATCAAGAAATCCAAAATTCGAGGACATCTTTCCGAAGGTATGATTTGTGCTCAAAATGAATTGGGTTTAGGTGGTGATCACGATGGCATTATGGTGCTTGAACCGAGTACACAAGTAGGTATTTCGGCTGCAGAGTATTTCAAAATCGAAACGGATGTCGTGTTCGAAATTGGTCTTACACCAAATCGTAACGATGCTACTTCACACATTGGCGTTGCAAGAGATGTGATTGCTGTAATTAACGCGAAAACGTTGGGTAACCAGTGTTTGAAATATCCGAATTTAGACAATTTTAAAGTTGATAATACCAATCTTCCAATCGGAATAAGTATTGAAGATGTTGTAGATTGTCCGCGATATTCAGGGCTTACGATTTCGGATATTAAAGTTGGCGAATCGCCTGACTGGCTGAAAAATCGCTTGAAAGCCGTTGGTTTGCGACCGATTAATAACGTTGTGGATGCAACTAATTTTGTGATGATGGAATGCGGTCAGCCTTTACATGCGTTTGATGTTGCAAAAATTTCGGGACAAAAAGTCATTGTTAAAAAACTTCCGAAAGACACTGTTTTCAAAACATTGGATGATGTTGATCGAAAACTCAACGGCACTGAGTTGATGATTTGCAATGCTGATGAAGGCATGTGTATTGCAGGCGTTTTCGGCGGTGCAAAATCAGGAGTTACGGAACAAACCACGGCAATTTTCTTGGAAAGTGCATATTTCAATTCCGTGAGCATTCGTAAAACGTCGAAACTGCATGGATTAAAAACCGATGCTTCGTTTCGCTACGAACGTGGCGCTGATCCAAACATTACGATTGATGCGTTGAAACGTGCAGCAATGCTAATAAAAGAAGTTGCAGGCGGAGCTGTTTCGTCTGAAATTGTAGATGTTTATCCTGAAAAAATCGAACCAAAAATCATTGATTTTTCTTGCGAAAAAATGAACAGTTTGGTTGGAAATGATATTCCGAAAGATGCTGTATTGA
>JAIRRI010000138.1 GCA_031256055.1 Bacteroidales bacterium | reverse complement strand
AATCTCATTATTTTTTTCAGACGCAGACAGGTGTTCGGTAGGATAACCGATTCGCGTATCCATACGGGTTACAAATTCGGCAAGTTGAACCACGTGTCTTAATTTTGCCCCCCCGCCCGTGAGAACAATACCCGCAATCAATTTTTTCTCATAACCCGACACTCTGATTTCGTTGAGTACAAGTTCTAAAATTTCCTCCATTCGTGCTTGAATAATACCTGAAAGATTTTTTTGGGAAATTTCTTTTGCAGCTCTGCCGCGCAGCCCTGGAATGGAAATAATTACATCTTCCTTAGTCGCCTCTACCAAAGCATATCCAAACTCTTCTTTGAGTTTTTTGGCTTGCGTGTCGATGATCTGACAACCGTTTTGAATATCCTCGGTAATTGCGTTTCCACCAAGCGCAATCACAGCCGTATGGCGAGGTTTGTCGTCGTGATGATAAATTGCAATATCCGTTGTTCCGCCACCAATATCCACAAGAGCAACACCTGCCGAATAATCTTTGTCGTCCAACACAGCCTTCGCAGACGCCAAAGGTTCCAAAATGAAATCTTTTATCACCAAGCCTGCTTTTGCCACACTGTGTTCGATGTGTTTGATGGCTGCGCGTTGTCCTGTGATGATATGAAAATTCGCTGCCAATACGCGCCCCGACATACCCACAGGATCATTGATATCGGAAAGATTATCAACGATATATTCTTGCGGAATAACGTGTAAAATTTCCTCACCGGGTTCCACCTGAATTTTTTCCATCAGATTGATGAAATCTTTCACTTCGGTTTTTGTGATGGTTTCATCGCTGGTGCGAATAATTTCGCCGCGACGCTGAAAACTGCGAATGTGCTGTCCTGCAATACCAACATAAACTTCCTTGATTTTATGATGTGAAATCAATTCGGCTTTTTCAACCGCGATTTTGATAGACTCCATGGTTTTATCAATGTTCACGACCGAACCTCGCATGATACCTGCAGAAGGCGTGTTGCCAATACCTAAAATTTCGATTTTACCATGTTCATTTTTCTGTGCGACAATGACCGCAATTTTTGTGGTTCCGATGTCTAATCCTACGACGATGTTACTTTTCATATCTTTAAGTTTTTATTTGCTTTATTGTTAATGGTTAATGATAAATGATTAATGGTTATTTTATTAATCATTAACCATTAATCATTTTGTGCCGATAACTTGATTATTGTATTTTAAGTTAATAATTCTGTACGCATCCCAGCCGACTTTCCGTACGCCGTGATGATAAAACTGTTGCAACCGTTTAAATTGATCTTCGTAATTTTCCGCATCTCCAAGTAAAATGATTTGATTGCCGATTTTCGGAATGAGTTCGAATTCATTTTTGGAATTGACGTAAATCTGATCAATAAAGGCGTTCAGAAAATCATCGTTACGAATAAATGTAACGAGTTGATAAATTTTATTCAAAACAAGTGTTGTGAAATCCGTGTTTTCTGCGGATTCTATAATATTTCGATTCGGCACAAATGATTCCGATATGTTTCCATTTGCAATAATTAATTGCGCGGTGTGATTGGGATTGGTCGCCATTAAATGCCCGTCAGAACCAATGTAAAATTGTTGTCGTTGCGCATTTTCAATGCGGACAATCGGTTGCCGTTGCATAATCTCAATTTCCACTTCGCCTGACAAATGTGTAAACACATTCACCGCTTGAATAGCACTGTTTTGGAGTAAATAATCCTCAATGGCATGTGCATTCAAAACGCCTGCCGATTGACCTTTCGGATAAAGTTTGGACGCCAAAAGTTGGTCGATAATTTCATTTTCTGTAATAAAAACTTCACTACTATCAGTATTGATAGTAACTCTCACCATGTCGCAAACCCGCTTGGCTTGCTGACGTTGTGCAAATCGAAATGTCCAAATCGTTCCACTCACAAAGAGTATAATTAACAACAGGTACAATATGGGTTTGATATATTTTTTCATCGTCATGTTGAGCGTAGCAAAGCGGAGTCGAAGCATCCCCCTGCTATTGTTTTTAAATATTCTATTATCGGATTAACAACTTGATCAATATCCCCCGCACCCATCGTGAGAAGTACGTCAAGCGGTTGTGTTTTTAATATGTCAATTAAATTAGTTTTCGTAGCCAAAATTTTAGTCGAACACGTGCATTTTTCGAGCAACATTTCGGAAGTAACACCTTCAATCGGAAGTTCTCTCGCAGGATAAATATCCAATAAAATCAACGTATCCAAAAGTGATAAACTTTTTGCGAATTCATCTGCAAAATCACGTGTTCGAGTGTAAAGATGAGGTTGGAAAATGCCTGTTATTTTTCGATTTGCAAATAAATTTCTAACCGATTTTACACACGCTTCTATTTCTTGCGGATGATGTGCGTAATCATCAATATACACTAATTTATCGGTTTTTATGTGAACATCAAAACGGCGTTTGATACCTGCAAATGTTTTCAATCCTTCCCGAATTTCGGTTTCCGTAGCACCTAACATATACGCTATAACGATGGCTATAACAGCGTTTTCGACATTGTGCAATCCTGGATAAGTCATCACCATATCGTTCCAACTTCCGTTTTGTGCAACGAAATCGAAATGATATTCGCCATTTTCAACACGCAAATTCTTTGTGTAATAATCGGCGTTTGGATCGTCCAAATGATAGAAATTAGGCGTGCCTCCGAGGTTTGGTGTACCGTATTTTTGAAATAAAAATCCGCCGTTTTGAATTAAATTTACAAACTCGGAAAAATTTTCTTCCATCGCATTTTTACTGCCGTAAATATCTAAATGATCGGCGTCAACGGATGAAATAACGGCGATTTTCGGATGTAGTTTCAAAAATGAACGGTCAAATTCGTCAGCTTCAATCACCGCAATTTTTGAGGTTTCGGATAAAATTAAATTCGAGTTGTAATTCTTGGAAATACCACCTAAAAACGCATTGCATTTCACTTTGGATTGCGTGAGTAAATGTGCAATCATCGTGGTAATCGTTGTTTTTCCATGAGTGCCTGCTACACAAACGCCAATCATATTTTGTGTGATTAAACCCAAAACTTCCGAGCGTTTCAAAATTGGAATATTCGTTTTTTGCAAAAATACAAATTCTAAATGATCTTTTGGAATAGCAGGTGTGTAAATAACCAAATCAATATCTTTTGGAATTAAATTGATATTTTCGGTGTAATGAATTGCCATACCTTCGCGTTCCAATTCCTCGCAAAGTGGTGTGCGTACGCGATCATAGCCAGAAATAATTTTGCCTTGCGATTTAAAAAATCGAGCCAGGGCGCTCATGCCGATACCGCCAATGCCGATAAAATAGATGTGGTTTAGCGTGTTGAAATTCATGATTTTTTAATTTTGTCGACGATGTCGGCAATTTGTTTTGCCGAATCTGTTTTGGCTAATTTGGAAATGTTTTGAGATAACGTATGTTGTGATTCTGTATTATTTAACAAGTCTGAAATGGTTGAAAACAGAAGTGTTTTGGCGTCTTTATCGGCAACAAATAATGCTGCATTTTGATTAACCAAAGCCATCGCATTTTTCGTTTGATGATCTTCTGAAACATTGGGCGATGGAATTAGAATCGAAGGTTTTCCAACCACGCACAATTCCGAAATAGACAAAGCACCTGCACGTGAAACGATGAAATCTGCAAGGCTGTATGCCAAATCCATTCGGGTGATGAATTGGGTGATGTGGACGTTTGGGTATTTTTTGGTGTCAACTATTGTGATGTCGAAGTTTTTGCCGGTTTGCCAGATTACTTGTAAATTGGTTTTGGCTAATTCGGGTAACATGGCGGATAGGCTTTCGTTGATGGTTCGGGCGCCGAGGCTTCCGCCGATGACGAGCAGTGTTTTGGGATTGTTGGGCGTATGCGATACGCCCCTACATGGGAAATTAAAATATTGTTGGGCTTCATTATATTTATTGGGCAAATCTGAAATATCTTGACGAATGGGATTGCCTGTAAACACAATCTTTTCAGACGGAAAAAACTTTTCCATGCCTTCGTATGCAACACAAATTTTTTGGACTTTTTTGCTTAAAAGTTTATTGGTAATTCCGGGGTATGAATTTTGTTCTTGGATCAAACAAGGAATACGTAATTTCGTTGCCATTTGCAAGGTTGGACCGCTTGCATAACCGCCAACACCAATTACAACATCGGGATTAAATTCTTTAATAATCTTTTTCGCACGTTGCAAACTTTTCCAAAGTTTGAACGGAAAGGTGAGATTTTTCCAAGTCAATCGACGTTGAAAACCAGCGATATTCAAGCCTTCGATGCGATAGCCCGCTTGCGGAACTTTTTCCATTTCCATACGTCCGTTTGCACCAACAAACAAAATGTCAGCCTCCGAATGTTTGGCTTTGATTGCGTTTGCAATCGCTATTGCGGGAAAAATATGTCCGCCTGTGCCGCCGCCGCTGATGATTACCTTCATTGTTTAATCGTTGAGTTGTTTAGTTGTTGTTATGTCGAGATCGTTTCGACTTCGCTCAACGATCGTGTTGCAGTAGATCGG
>JAIRRI010000053.1 GCA_031256055.1 Bacteroidales bacterium | reverse complement strand
AGTGACATTTTAACAAAATCACGCCGTTAAGTCAATCACAAGCGCCACTATTTCAAAACTCAAGCCCAAAACTAACATATTTACCACCATCATCTTTTAATACGACTGTTGCGCTGTATGTTTTATTTTTTTGCGACGAATACAGCTCCTTAATAAATACTTTTCCATCTTTTAAAAGAGATTTTGCTATAGTTTTGGTTAATTTAACTCTTTTATCAACAAAATATCTTGATTGTTTAAACAGCGCAAATTCACATTCCTTTTTAACGCATGAGAAAACCTTGTCCCACTCAAGCACGTCAGAGCCACAGCGAGGGCATATGCCTATAACTTCCTTTTTGTTGCCTTTGTTGCCGCTTGTTTGTTGTGGAAACAGGCTCTTAAACTCGTCAACAGGGCTTTTGTTGTTAAACACCAGCTCCTTTGTCATGTGCTTAATCTCGTCCAAGAACTCATCAAAATTCTTTTCGCCATGCTCGATTTCCGTCAGACATGCTTCCCATTCAGCCGTTAATCGTGGGCTTTTGATGTCAGTTGGAACAACTGCGATAAGATTTATTCCCTTTTCAGTCGGGAGCAGTTGCTTTTTATTCCGCTCAATAAATTTAGTAGATATAAGTTTTTCGATAATCCCGGCTCTTGTTGCCGGAGTGCCTAACTGGGTTTTTAAACGTTTTGGATTGCTTGAATCCTCATTATTTTCCGGCAAAAATTCATCAGTTTCTGATAAATCCACGCTTGCTTTTTCCATTGCTAATAATAGAGTATCCTCCGACAAACTTTGTCAAGGGGGCAATTGAGATTTCATAAAAGACACGGCATGGCTAATAAAATAAGCCTTGCCGTGTTTTTGGTTACTTGAAAACCTAATTTCCCGTTGTATTCATTATTTCCCTTGATTTACGGAAGTTAATTTACCATCTTTCATACCTAATACCTCATCTGCAATGGACGATACTTTTTTTGAGTGCGTAACGATGATTACGCACTTGCCTTCGTCATGGGCGAGTAATGATAGTATTTTCAAAACATCATTTTCTGTATCGGTATCAAGATTGCCCGTAGGCTCGTCAGCAATTATGATATTGGGATTATGCGCCAATGCTCTTGCGATTCCAACACGCTGTTGTTCGCCGCCTGAGAGTTTCAATACCTTTCTGTCTGCCGTTTCCTTATCAATGCCTACTTTTTCGAGCAGTTCATAAGCGAATGATTTTTTATCACGCTCGTTGCTCTCACTAATCTGCATAGATAGCACGATATTGTCAATGGCGGTTGAGTTGGTTATGAGATTAAAGGCTTGAAATACAACGCCTATGCCCTTTGCCCTATATTCGTCCCTGTCTATTTGCTTTAAGTCGTTTTCACCATGCAAGATTTTACCGTCCGTGCAAACATCCAAGCCCGCAATCAGCGACAGCAGGGTTGACTTGCCTGAACCTGACTTGCCTACAATGGCGTAAACCTTTCCTGCTTCAAATGATGCGCTCACGCCTTTCAAGACGTTCTTTTTTGTGCCATCGTATCTATAGGAAACATTGTTGAGGGTTAGTATGCTCATTATCCCACCTAATTCCTTTCCATGAGTATTTTTATTGGTTCATATTTAGTGATTTTACTGATTGCCGCAAGCCCCGCCGCAGAAGCAAGGAATAATGATATAAGGATAATTTGAAGCATAGTATCCATTCCAAGCGAAATATTTATTTCGGTAATCGGGTCATCGTTGACAACCCTTGAAAGTCCGGCTATTTCTCGTCCGGCGAAGAATTGGTCTTGTATGTTTTGTGCAGTTTCTTGTTGTTGAGCTAATAATTCGGTTGATATTGGCTGTGCGACAAGTGAACCCACAATTATGCCGATTATTAAACAAATCCCTGTAATAGTAATCATTTCAAACCACAAGCCCAATGCGACTTTTGCTTTTTTCATACCCATCGCACGAAGTACCCCTATTTCGTATTTTCGCTCTCTTATTGCGATTGATGATAATAGGATGAGGATTATCGCACCCAAAACCAATACGACAATCATAAAAGTCATTACTATGCCACGCATACCTTCAACCGGGCCGACAATGGCATTAAAAAGATGTTCGTCGGTATTCACGTCAAAAATGGGATGTAATCCCTTCGCCCGCAGTTCTTGCTCGAAAGCATCTATATAAGAGGGGTGGCGGAGATAGTATCTTGCGATTATTGCCGCTCCCGGTATCGTGTCAGCAACAGTCAATACTTCGTTTTGGCGAATCATTGTCGTACTACCCCATGTGCCGACACTTTCTGCCGCACAAAAGTAAACCCCTGTGACAACAAGGTCGAACACAGGCGGTGTGAATCCCATTGCGGCAGCCGGCTCCAAAACCGTTCCAAATAGCCGTATGGTATCGCCCACGGATATGCCGTTTAACTCGGCAAGTTCTTCGCTGATAACAACCTCGTTTGCTCGTACAGGCATTTCACCCACGACCAAAACCCTGTGACCATTTGCAAAATCTTCCCAGTTGTTGCCGTGCATTTGCATGGTAGGAGCAATCGCAAAACCGTGTCCTGCCGCTAATTCCCCTGTTTGACCTATCGCAGTTACTGTTTCGCTGTATATCATTGCGCTGTTCATTATCACACTACGTTGAAGCAAGTCAGAATCCGCAAATGCGATAAATTGCTCATTGGTTATGCTGATACCCATAGCGGCTTCCCCTCGTTGGCGCATATCAACGAAAGTTTGCGTGTTTCGCTCGATAGTTACTTCTATGCCGAATTGACCTCTATACTCGTCAATAATTCTGTCCGAAGTGTTGGTAATCATAAGCGCAACCACCGTTGTTGCAATAATGGCGAAGATGATAGACCCTAACAGGATATTCCTGCCCTTGTTACGCACTACGTTTTTTAATGCGTTTTGGATAATGTACATTTACAAATTCCTCCTTTGGCTTCGATTTGTTGGGGTGGTAAAATCATTATAATCCCTCAACCTTACGCCAATCTTACAAAATGAAAAACGTCGGAAAATTTTATCCGACGTTCCTGTGCTTTCGTTTTATGGCTTATTTTTCAGTGGGCAAATCAATCCAAAAACATACGCCGTCATCTGTATTTTCAAGTAAAAAGCCAACCCCCATGCAATCCAGTGTTTTTTTGACGATAGTAAGCCCAAGTCCACTACGATTGACTTCGCTGCTTCTTGCCTTGTCCTCTCTGTAAAAAGGTTCAAACACGTTGGAAAGTGCCGATTCATCTATGTTAGCACCTTTATTCAATATAAATAGACGAACAGACGAATCATTTTGTTTTTCGCACCATATGCAAATTTCTCCATGTTCCGGCGTGTTTTGTACGGCGTTAAGTATTACGTTTGAAAGGACACGAGTAAGCATAAGCGTATCAGCCTTGCACGAAAGCGTATCGGACAGATTTATGGTAAGCCGTTGTTCTTTGGCTTCTATCAATGTTTGATGCGAAGCGACAACGGATGTTACAACCGCACCAACATCAATTTTCTCATAATTGGGTATAATTGTACCGTCCGTCAAACGTACAATATCCAATATCTCAGAAATCAGCTTGCTCTGCGTTTTCATTTTCTTGATACATTCAAGTAAATATTTTGGATGATTGCTATAATCCCCGATATTATCTAACATCCCCTGCAAGAGTATCAATGTAGAAGCAATGGGGGTTTTTAGTTCATGGGAAGCCGCCGAAAAGAAGTATCGTTGATTTTCTTCCATTTCACGCACTCGTTCAATTTCATTTTTTAACGCTTCGTACATTATATAGACATCTTCCGCAAGCTGCCCAATTTCATCTCGGCGGGGAATAGGTGGTGGCACTAATTCCAAACTTGCCATCCGTTTTGTATCACGGGCGATATTCCTTATTGGTCGTGCTATTCGGTGAGCGAACACACTTGCGCTTAATGCTCCAATTGCAAGCAGTATCAGCAACACGATAACCGTTCTTTGCACAAACTCGTTATGTGCAACACCATCGTACAATGTACTTGCCATATAGACGGTCATACCATTTGACAAAGGCTCGTTTGATTGAAAATTATCGTCTATCGGCCTAACCCCAAAAAAGACACTCTGTTGTTCACCGCCAACGCTTCCAATATTTAATGCGGCGGCGTTTCTCGTTTGAAAAATTACCTCGCCATTTTCAGCTACGATGCTAAACTCAACCGATGCGTTCCTTTGGTGGAACTCCTCGGCAAAGAGCCTTACTTCATCATCCGACTTGTTTTCGATTCCTTCAAACAATGGAGTAAAAATATTTGTTAATTGTTGCCGCTCCATGACTTGCATTATTTCGCTGATTTGACTTGAAAAGAACAGCGCCGCCACAACTATAACGGCTACGAGGATAAGGACGGTATACGAAAACACTTTGGCATAGATGCCGAAAATTTTATTTTTCATCGTCTACCTCCATTAAACAATACCCTGCGCCTTTAATGGTTTTGATGATATTGGCGGGGAGTTTATCCCGCAAGCGTTTTATGTTGACATGGACGATGCCCTCACCGCCGTCAAAGTCATACCCCCATATTTTCGTGAGCATACTTTCTTGTGATATTACTTTGTTTTTGTTTTGAAGCAATAAAAACAATATCTCAAATTCTTTCGCCGTCAGTCCTATGTCTACACCGTCATACTCAGCTTTGTACGTTTCGGGGAATAGTGTTAGCTTCCCGCAACAGACCTCTTTTTTGAGGACACCACTACGGCGCAACAAGGCTTCTGCACGTTTCAACAGGATTTCAATAGTGAATGGCTTTGTAACGTAATCATCAGCTTCGTTTGTAAAGGCTTTGATTTCGTTTGCGTCATCGTCTAATGCGGTCATCATAAGAACAGGGGTGTCATGTAGCTTGCGCAACTCCTTCAAAAGTTCATGCCCGTTTATTCCGGGGAGCATTATGTCTAAAATGACAAGGTGATATAGGTTGTCGTAAATTTTATCCAATGCGTCGTTGCCATCTGCGCAAGTATCTACATGATACCCCACATCCACAAGATACGCCTTTACCGTTTCACGGATATGCGTATCATCCTCAACCACTAATATTTTAATCACCATGAGTCATGCACCCCTTTTGCAATATTATAACACGCCAATCTTACAGGAATCTTACA
>JAIRRI010000119.1 GCA_031256055.1 Bacteroidales bacterium | reverse complement strand
AAAACAGGCGAAACCTGGCGTTTCAAAACCAGGCTGATATCTGTCAGCAACGGATCGCTGCTTACGGAATCGAACATCGCTTTAAAGGAAAATGCAAAGCTGCAGCAGTTGCTTGGTCTGAACAAAACGCCGGCAGCACCCGGACCGGCAGGAAGACCTTTACAAAGCAATTTTGCAGTAGCCTCAACTTTCGGATCACAAATCGGGTGAAGAAGTTCGTCTAATTGATCAGGTCTTACACGCATTACAGCAGTTTTCTCATCAATCAATCCTTCTTTCATCAAGTCCATTGCGATGTTCAAAGCAGCAGTTCCTGTGCTTTTTCCAACGCGACATTGCAACATGTAAAGTTTACCTTCTTGAATCGTGAATTCAATATCCAACATATCTTTAAACTCTCGTTCCAAGTGCGTGCGGATAAAATCAAGTTCTGCGTAAAGTTCGGGCCACAACTGTTGTAGTGAAGGCAAATGTTTGTTTTGCTCGTTCGTCGTATCAGAGTTGAGTGGATTTGGTGTACGGATACCGGCAACAACATCTTCGCCTTGAGCATTTGGCAACCATTCGCCGTAGAAAATATTTGTTCCAACAGCCGGATCGCGTGTAAACGCAACACCTGTAGCCGATGTGTCGCCCATATTTCCAAATACCATCGCTTGAACGTTTACGGCAGTTCCCCAATCGTCCGGAATACCTTCGATTCTACGATAAGAAACAGCTTTTTTTCCATTCCAACTTATGAAAACCGCTTTGATAGCACCTTCCAACTGTGCTTTTGCATCATCAGGAAATTCAACGCCCATCACTTCTTTCACTTTAGCTTTGAATTGCTCCGACAAGGTTTTCATGTCGTCAGCAGTCAAATCGGTATCGTTTTTATAGCCTTTTTGCTCTTTGTAATGCTCAAGCATATCGTCCAATTGGCGACGAATACCTTTATCCAAACCTTCGGCTTTGTCCATCACCACATCGGCATACATCATAATCAAACGGCGATACGAGTCGTAAACAAATCGCGGATTGTTGGTTTTTTTGATGATGCCGGGCAACGTTGCCGAGCACAAACCAATGTTCAAAACGGTGTCCATCATACCCGGCATTGAGCTGCGAGAGCCTGAACGAGCCGAAAGCAACAGCGGATTTTCTGCATCACCATATTTCATACCCATGTTTGTTTCAACACTTTGCATACCTTTCCAAACTTCATCCATCAAACCTTTTGGAAGTTGGCAATTGTTGGCATAATAATCGGTGCAACATTCTGTTGTAATGGTTAAACCTGCCGGAACAGGTAAGCCTAAAAGGCACATTTCGGCGAGGTTAGCACCTTTTCCGCCGAGTAATTCTTTCATGTTCGCTTTACCTTCTGCAGTCTTTCCGCCGAACAGGTAAACATACTTTTTTGACATCGTTTTCTTGTTTTTGTAGTTTATAACTAATTGATTAATAATTCTTCTCAAAGCTTATAAAAAGCGATGCAAAGATACAAAAAAAAAATGAATTTGTCAAGTGAAAAAATAGCACCTTTTAACAGACCTGCCGATTTTCGAGAAAAGAAATAACTCTACACCGATTCCACTGCAACAATTTCCGGGATGGCACGTTTTACGGCAACTTCAACGCCGTTTTTTAGTGTCATCGTAGCGTGAGGACAACGTCCGCAAGCGCCTTGCAGTTTAACTTTTACGATCATGTCGTCGGTCAGTTCAACGAAAGAAATGTCGCCGCCGTCAGCTTGAAGGTAAGGGCGGATTTGCTCGAGAGCATCAATTACTTTTTGGTTTAGTTCGTGTTTGTTCATGATTGATAGTTTATAAAGTTATTAAAGTTTATTTGTCCGTCATTCCGAGCGTAGTCGAGGAATCCCCTTGCTATGGGATGTCTCGACTGCGCTCGACATGACGAGTTAGAATACATTTATCCTGTCAATATTAAACGCAGAATTGGAAACCCGCAGTTGAGGTGCGGTTTGACGGCGTTTGTAGCTACTATTTCGGACTAAGTTCAATATTTTTTTCACAATTTTCGGGGCAAATCCTTTTTCGACAATTTCGTGTTCGGACAAATTGCGGTCTAAATGCAATTGCAAAACAGCGTCCAATACATCGTATTCAGGTAAAGAATCCGAGTCTTTTTGATTGGGTCGCAATTCTGCGGAAGGTGCTTTATTTATAGAATTTTGAGGAATAATTTCGCGTTTTCGGTTGATGAAATTTGCTAATTCATACACTTGAAATTTGTACAAATCTCCAAGTATAGCTAATCCGCCGCAAAGGTCGCCATAGAGCGTTCCGTAGCCTACTGCTGCTTCGGATTTATTTGATGTATTCAACAAAACATGCCCGAATTTATTGGAAATTCCCATCAAAATCATGCCGCGAATACGTGCTTGCAAATTCTCTTCTGCCAAATTGAACGGGCGTTTCCCAAAAATGGGCAACAACGTTTGGTACATCGTTTGAAACGCTTGTTCGATAGGAATAATGTGATAGTCTATACCTAAATTATCGGCAGATTTAACAGCGTCCTCAATAGAATGCTCGCTCGAATATTGCGATGGCAGCAAAATGCCCAACACATTTTTTCGTCCCAAAGCTTCCACCACCAAAGGTAGAACCACTGCCGAATCAATTCCTCCGGAAAGCCCTAAAACAGCTCGTTTCAGACCTCTGTCATAAAAATAATCTCGAATGCCGCAAATCAACGCTTCATAAATCCACTCAATATCCGATTTCGGAATTTTTGCTATTTTCGAACTCAAAAATGATTCTGAAAAATAAGAATATTGTTTCAAAATTTTTCCTTCCGAACTAATGTGCATGGAGCCACCGGAAAGGATTAATGAAACCTGACCACCAACAGCATTGGCCAAAAAAATTTCAACACGATGGTGTTTGGCTAAATTGCAAAAATATTGAATTCGAGAATTTATAGTTTTGTAATCAAAACTCCATGCGTCTAGGACTATCCATTTTTCAAATTCGCATGATTTTTCAAGTTTTTTTTCCAATTCAGAAGCAAACGCCAAACCGAAATTGAATATCTTTGGTGATTGAAATTGTTCGGACGTTTTGAAATAACGCTCAAAATTCAAACCCACATCATTCCAACCGCAAGAATTATCTGAAAAGGCTTTAATTTTGCGGTTTTCTAACCACAACAAACGATGTACAAGTTTTTTTTTCCAAAAAAACGGAATATCTAAAACCACTGTCAAGTTCTCGGTATACTTTAAAAGACGCTCAATATAATCCCAACATTGTATCACAAATTCATGAGATTTTAACTCATCCGCAATCGGATATCCGGTCAACGAAAATGCAGGAAAAATCAGCATTTTCACAGATTTTTTCTGTGCATCTTTGACACATTTTCGAATTTTTTTGTAATTCTCGTCCAAATTTGCCGAAAGTGTATGAATTTGTGCTATTTCTGTCATTTTTTTTAATATTTTTTTGCTATTTATTGCAACAAAATGATTTTTTTTTCGTATATTTGTAATAAGATTTGGCAAATATACAAAATTTTTTCAAATCAGAAGCATGAAAGTAAAAAATAAATTTTGGTTGACCGTGTGTTTTTTAACGCTTTTTTCTTTTGCAAAGGCGCAAAATCATGTACATTTCATGCTGTTTGGCGGATTTAACACATCGCGCTTAATTACGGATTTCGATAATGCAAAAATTATTGCTGAGGAAGCCAAGCAATTCTACAATTTTGGTGTTGGATTTCGATTTGAGTTTGCAAAAATCCTTTATCTCCAACCGGAGTTCTATTTAGCGCGAAAAGGCGGATTGGAAAAAGCGTTTCGTCCGGATTATTCAGACTCAATTAATCAACGAGCTGATGCACAAAGTGTGGATCTGCAAGTGATGCTTGGATTTCGGTTCTTTGATTGTGACAGATTTGCACTTCGGGTGTATGCCGGTCCGGTAGTGTCGTTTTTAAATAACCCCCGTGTCGATGTCCAAAAAAATGGATTTTATTTGCCTGTATCAACTAATACACATATTTTTAGTACGCGAGTCGGTGCAGGTATGGATATTACTAAACGTCTCACGTTTGATGTGAGTTACGAGTATGCAATTTCACCGATGTTTTCGGTTCTTGATTTTAACACATCTTACAGAATTTTAAACTTTAGCCTTGGGCTGAAAATCTTTTAATTATGACGAAAAAAACAAGGTTTATCATTTTAGCATTTATACTGCTTCTTGCAGTAGTACTATTAGTATTTTTAGGCAGACATCCAAAATTTGAATCTTCACCAATACCAATCAAACGCTATGAAATTGCGTTAATGGAAATTGATACCAATCTGGTAGGAGAAGAACTCCATCGACTTTACAAGGAGTTTCCGTTGTTTTTAGAAGGCGCTGATTTGGACGATCCTCATAATCAAGAACAAATTTTGAATTTTGTTACAGACCCTCGTTCGAAAGACTTATTGAATGATATTTTGGAAAAATATTCGAATTTGAAACAACTTGAAGCAGCGTTTGGGGAAAGTTTTAAGCGGTATAATCTATTGTTTGAAAGAGAGAGAATACCGACGATTTATACGTATATGTCCTATTTAGACTATGACAATCGGGTGATTTTTATGGATTCCGTATTGGTTATTGCTATTGATATGTATTTGGGAGCGAATAACAAACATTATGATGCCATCGCACTTCCGATGTATATTCGCATGCGTTTGGATGAGCCATTTATTGCGGTAGACGGCATGAGAGCAGTTGCTCACTACGAATTGGAAAAAACGCCGCAGGTGTTTAATACCCTTTTAGATCACATGATTTTTAACGGAAAAGTGGCTTACTTTTTGGAAAAAACGTTGCCGAGTACGGACGCAGCCACTCGATTTGGTTACACGCTTGAGCAAATGGCGTGGTGCAGAAAAAACGAAAAAACGGTATGGTCGTATTTGGTGAGTGCAAAATTGCTGTATGAACAAGACAGTTTTAAATACCGTACCTTTGTTTTGGAAGGCCCTACAGTGCAGATGTTTCCGGGCTCTCCGGGCCGGATTGGGCATTATTTAGGTTATCGAATTGTGAAAAAATACATGGAAAATACCGGACAAACCATGCCGGAATTGTTTGCAGAAACAGACAGTCAGAAAATTTTAAAGTTATCAAATTATAGACCTTAAATTTTGAAAAAATATGAAAAAAAACAGTTTTATTGTTGCATTTTTTTTAATGTGTATGAGCTTGAATGCTCAGCCTGTTCCTTTTCGACCTTTCGACCAAATGTCGGATGTCGTGCGAAGTGAGTTTTTAGCAGAACATTATTGGGATGGATTTCCGTTTCACGACACGACAATTCTTTATACAGATCAATTTAGAGGACAGAAGGATATCTTTGGCGATTTTGATATTTACAGCGGTGCTATTGCGCGCTATTTGCAAGTGATTCGATTTGCAGATTTGCCAACGATTCAACGTTCTCTCGTAGAAACCATCAAAAAAACTGATACCAACGAACGAATGTGGCGTCAGTTTGTTAATTCATTTGATTTTTTTCTAAATGATGCCAATTCCAGACTTCGCGAGGAGCAATGGATAGTTCCGGTTTGGCAACAAATGTTGAAATCGCAATGGGCTACGTTTTCGGATAGTACGAAAATTAATTTTTTCTTGAGAATGGCAGCCAAAAATCCGGTTGGTTCTGTTGCGACAGACTTGGAATTTGTAACGATTCAAGGACAGGAAGGCCGATTATCGGAAATCGAAGCCGAGCTTTTGTTAGTTTATTTTTATATACCAGGTTGTGCCGATTGTGTCAGAACGCTTGAATTTATTACAATGGATACTGCTTATCAAGAGCTTATCGAAGCCGGCATATTGCAAGGTTTTGCGTTTTACCCCGGAGAGGATTTGAACACGTTTAGATCATATAGGCACACCATCCCAAGTTCGTGGATAAACGCCCGAAATCCCGATGGAATGAGTCAATTGGATGAATTGGGCTTATACCAAATGCGTGGTGCCCCCACCATGTATTTGTTGGATAGAGATAAACGAATTATTTTGAAAGATGCTCGTTTGGATTTGCTGTTTGAACAATTTGATAAAGCCCGAGAAAAGCATTTGAGATAATAGTTTTCGAGTATTTAGTTTGTTATAATCCGAAAACAACGTTGAACTTTGTAATAGTGCCACCGCATCGTTTGGCTTTATTTGTTGCCCGGCGCTTACAAACAAACTATCAATCCGCCCCGAAATTTTACTTACGATATGAGCAGGCAGATGTTCGGAATTAACCGTAACTTGTGCGGAAACAATATCGGGATATTTGAAAAAATAACTCCCCACAAAAAGCCCAAAAACAACGATAAAAATCACCGTAATTCCCCATCGAATCATCCAACGAGGAGGTCGTCCTAAAATGTCTTGAACGGCTTCGCTGCGAAGACTTATATTAGACATTTCAGGCTTGCTCAAATGGTCTTTTAAGTGGTCGGAGAGGGTTTTGTGATTGTTTGAAATTGACATTGTTGGTTAATAATATATGCCATCACACATTTTGAACATTTTTTACTCTTTTTTCTCAAACCATTCTACAATCCTTGCAAACACTTCTTGACCGATGTATTCCTGCTTTTGCTCGCCTGTTTCGGGGTCTGTAACCATTTTTGAAAATGTATGATTGGCATCTAAGATCGGCATCATGGTAAGATTATTTTTGCCCCAACTCGTGAAGAAAAAAGGTAACAAATCATTGCTTCTTGTTTTTATATCGGCAGTTCCATAAACGAACAACAGCGGACAATCTATATTTTGCAGTCGCGGTAAAATAATGTCGAAACTGTAAGTAGCATGAGTCATTATGTGATAATGTTGTTCTTCTGTATATGGCGTTTTTTCTGGATTGTAATCATATTCCGAAGCAAAATTTGTACTGTATTTTTTCAACCAATCATAATATAAATAGAGTTCATCAATTCTCTTTTGTGCTTCTTCAGAACTAATTTGTCCTATGTCCATCAAACGCCTATATTCGGAAACTCCTTCGAACGATCGGTCTAACACACCACAAGCCTGTATAACCAAACGCTGAACTTTTTGCGGATGTTTTTCGACAAATTTTGTAACTACTTCCCCGCCTTGCGAATTACCTATAAAGAAAAACGGGGCATCAGGATTACTTTGCTTTCGAATAATGTCCACTACTTGGTTCAATTGTTTCACATAGTAATCCAAAAAATTCATTTTTGTAAACAGCGGATAATTTCCGAAAGCCGTATCAATAAGCGGTGGAGGTGATCCTGTATATGGCTTACAAATTGGCGTTCCGGGTTTGGCAATTACTACAAAATTATAGTTTTCTACATAATCGGTTACTTGAAAAGGTGGTATTATCAAATAATTCCACGATCTGCCATCGTCGTAATCGTAATACTCCAATACGGCATAATTTCCAGAACCTTGCGAAAAAAAGATAGTCGGATTTTCGGGATTGAACGGCTTTGAAACGATGTAGCGAATGCTATCCACTTCGGGGTAGGCTTTGTCGGGGATTGAAAAATAGGTCCAACCGGCTTTTTCTACGCGTTCAGCGCAAGGCAGTGCAAACACGGTAAGTGTTTGCAACAAGAATAAGAAAGGGATAATTTTTTTCATAACTCGTTGATATTTAATTTTTGAAGTTTCAATTTTTCTCTTAGATCAACAGGCATTTTATCTATTAAGTTGTGTTGAATATGGGTTATTAGTGCCTTCATAACATCGCAATAAACTGTCGGGTTATCGAAAGCATTTTCTTTTGAATAACGGTGCGATAATCTTCCTCCACCGCAAATGTCAACTATTTTACATTTTCGACATGTTTCGCATAAAACATCATCCAAATGCAAATCATAATATGTTCTAAATGTTTTTTCCTCAAATATTTCCGTAAAGTTATTTTGTAAAATATTATATGAGGATAATTTCCCATGCCATTCCTCTCCTTCTTCTGTTCCGGTAACCCTGATTTGTCCATCAGAAAACACTAATATTGCAGTGTTTTCGCATCGCCCAAAAATGTCGTTACTATCTTCTTCAACGCCAAGTAGCAGGTTCGTTAAAAATGTAAAAGGAGCTATAGCAGGCTTGTTGTCAGATGTGTCATTAAACCAAATATCAAAAAGAGTTATTAACCAGTTTGCGATAGGTTGATTTTTTGTACTGTCCCAATTTGTATAATTTGCATCCTTAGGTAAAAGTGAGCATGAGTTTACTCCCATTTTTTTGAATTCCTTATAGAATTTTAATGGATTTGTATCTTCGTTAATCACGCATAAAATATCAATGGGCTGTTGTGCTGCTTTATAAATTTTTATTCCTTTTTTCACAGCGGCATAACTACCTTTCCCCGAGTGTCTAAAAATTCGGTGTTTGTTATGAATTTCTTCATAACCATCCAAACTAAACCCAACCTGAATGTCATTCTTTGAAAAAAAGTCGGCAAACTCCACATTCATAAGAGTTCCGTTGGTTTGTAATCCAAACCCAATTCCAATTCCGGTGTCGTTGAATTTTATTTCATTCAACGCCGCTAATTTTTTAAAGTTTTCTAATCCAAACATCAGTGGCTCTCCGCCATGAAAAACAATGGTAAACGACTTCAAATCGTATCGCTGACAATGTTCTATAACTCTATCCAATAAAGTTTCATACAACTCAAAACTGATAAAATCAGGTAGTCCTATGTATTTAGAACTTTTATCCTTAAAAACATAACAATACTTGCAATTTAAGTTACAGACATTGACAAATTTCAGAATAACACTTTGTATAATATAAGGTTTCATTTTTTTTGATTTTTATTTTTCTTATGGTATATTTTCTTTACGCACATCACAATTCATAGTTGTGGCAAAAGATCAGGGAACAGTCTTTAAAATGGCTTTTAAGACTGTTCCCTTTCTCACAGTTATGCAAGTTCTACAGCAGCTTATGGCTTAGGAGGTCTAGGTACGTTATAATACGTTGACTCTGCATAACAACGCGAACATGCGCCAGTTTTACAGCAAGTAGGTACCGGAATGTCTGTTCCTCCCTTAATTTTTGCAAGTCCACTATTACTGATAAAGTTCAAAATTTCATTTTGATTCTCTTTTCTGTCTGTTTTGTTCAAAAAATGTTTCATTTTTGTAAGTTTTTTGTTTATAATTTGTTTTCCACTTTGCCGAAGCCCGAAGAAAATCACATCATATCCATACCACTTTGATATGTATTGCTGTGCAACTCTCGGTTTGTTTTCTCTTATTATTTAACCAACACGCAGGTGTAACGGCATAATAAGCCAATAAATTTGTTGTTGCCTACTCTATTAAAGCCTTTCGGCACGCTGCTTTGCCCATACTTGGATTATCAACATTCACACTCTTGGGGGCGTATTCCTTAGGTATGTCTTAGAACTTACTTTTCTCGTCTGTTTTCCCCATCTCTTGGGGCTTTGCCTTAACTCGGCGTTTTCTTTTAGCGACAAAGAACAAAAGAAGCTCATCGAAGTTTCTAATCCAATTTGTGGATTCAGATTTGTTCGGCATCAGCTAAAAGTTTACTGATGCAAATTTAGTCATTTTTTTGTTAATAATTGTATTTGTTGATAATTTTTTTAGTTTGAACATGTTTTTTTTGGTTTTTGGATTGCTTCCTGCTTTGCGGTCGCAATGACATGTTGGTTTTTAGGGTTGATTCATCATTTTTGTCCTTTAAGCCTCATTTTTGAGCATAAAAAAAACGTGGACTAAATCCTTTTACTTGCTCTTGCGGTCTTGGACTACCTGTGTAACAAATAATTGAGAAAAGCCCACGTATCGCTACGTGAGCGTTCTCGCTTTTCTCTTGTTACACTATCGAAACGTCCAAGTTTCAAGAGCAAGAAAAAGCTAAACGCTTTTAGTATGTATGTTTTTTGCGTAGATATCTACGCGATTTTTTCCATAGGCAATTCTTTTAATTTTTGCAAAAATAAGTAAAAAAAATGAGATGTGCAACTTTTTGTGAAAAAAGTTTTGACTTCTTATCGCCGTCGCTCCGTTTTTTGTATGTGCAATACAAGGAAATGACAGTTCAGATAATTTTTCTGACTCTACTTTAACAACAACATTTCTCATGCCCCATTTTTTCAGACTATCGCCAATACAGAGAAAATTGTTAATAACTCGACAAGTTATTAACAATTTTGCATTTTTTTCGAAAAAAGTATACGAAAATCGAAATTCGAGCGTTATATAGATGAATGGAAAATTTGAACTCTTCATTTTCGACGGGTTAAAAAAATAATTAACAACAAAACCAAACATTATGAAAAACAAAGAAAAAATCAATGTGCAAGGCACAGAAATTAGAATCATTTCAGGAAAAAATGAGGACTACATCAGTTTGACAGATATGGCAGGCTACAAAGATACTTTGGAAGCACGTGTTGTAGTGTCAAATTGGATGAGCAGTCATTATGTTGTTGACTTTCTCGGTATTTGGGAGCAATTCAACAACCCTAATTTTAACCGTATGGAATTCCATACGGTTAGAAATGCACCAGGGAGATTGGTATTAACTCCAAAACGTTGGATAGAGTTGACCAATGCTATTGGTATTATTTCCAAATCGGGGCGCTATGGCGGCGGTATTTTTGCCCACAAGGACATCGCTTTTGAATTTGGAACGTGGTTGTCGCCGGAATTTAAATATCTGTTGATAAGGGAATTCCAATGCCTAAAAGAGCAGGAACAAAAAGCCATAGGCTGGTCTGCCAAACGCGAACTCGCTAAAATCAATTACCACATTCACACCTCTGCGATTAAACAAAATCTCATTCCTGTCGAACTTACTCCGCAACAAACGTCTATCATTTATGCAAGTGAAGCCGATGTATTAAATGTCGCCTTGTTTGGAATTACGGCCAAACAATGGCGTGATGTGAATTCCGACAAAGAAGGCAATATGCGAGATTATGTTTCAATCAATGAATTGATTTGCCTTTCAAATATGGAAAATTTGAATGCTGTTTTCATTGGCGAAGGCTTATCACAAAAAGAACGATTGATTAAACTTAATCAAATCGCAATTCGGCAAATGCAGGTATTGGTAGATGTTGAAAATCGGAAATTACTAAACTAAAAATCAAAAACAATGAAAAAAATTCGTTCACTTATTTTGTTCGGAGTATTTACTTCGACCTTGCAGGCGCAAGACCTTACTACGGTTAATTATCCGACCGTTTTTGATCAAACTTCATACGCTGCACGCTTGGCTTATCTGTCACAGCCGAGCATGGGCTTTGAAATCAACAATCGGTTTATCAAAGAACTGAATGTTCTGAGATTTTTTGGAGCATGTCCGTTTCCGAGCGGAGTTTGGTCGGGAATGTACAAAACTTACGGTTATTTGTCGTATCGCGAACATGGTTTTGCTGTTGGGCTTTCGAGAATTTTAACGCCGAGATTAGCGTTGGGATTACAAGCCATTCCAAAAATCGAAACTTTCGGGAAAGAGTATGAATCGCAGTTTTCAACGGATTTAAACGCTACGAGTTTTGTGAAACTAAATTCGAATTTGTATTGGGATTCGGAAATTAATTTTCCCGTTAGAATATCCTCAAACACAAGAACCGATGCACCTTTGCAAAGTTTTTTGAGAATGAGTATGAGTTATGTTTTTTCGAAACAGTGTCAGACAAGCGTGAGCGTGAAACAAGTGATGCTTTACAAAACCGAAGTTAATTTGCAGATTTGTTATTCGCCGATTTCGTCGTTGATGGTTTTCGGAAACGTAGGATCGTCAAGCGGTTGCGGGTTTGGAGTGCAGTACATTTTCGGACAGATGATGTGCCGATTTCAAACCCAATATCGTCCGATTGTGGGGTATTCGACTACTGTTGGGTTAAATTATCAATTTCAAACGTCAAAAAATTAAACCATCATGATTTTTAATTTACTATTTGCAGGTTTTTCGCTGTTCACAGTTAGCGATACCACAGAGATATTTGATAACATTTTGGAAAGTGTTTTGGAAACTATCGAATTTGATGAAACAGCAGATATTTCCGAACTCATCGAACATTTGGAAACCTATCGCTATCGCCCATTAAATCTCAACACGGCAACGGTTTCTCAACTCGAAAACTTAGGACTTTTGAATGATTTTCAAATTGCAGCCCTGTTGCAATACCGTTCGGATTACGGTGATTTGGCAGATATTTCCGAATTGCAATATGTCCCTGGTTTTACAGCGCAACTTATTGGTTTGTTGCAACCTTATATATCGTTTCGACGAACGGAAAATTTCAATTTGACTTGGGCGAATATTCGTCGATTTGGAAAGTCTGAACTTATCCTGCGTCATACGCGTGGATTGACGGAAAAACATGGCTATTCGAGCAGTATCATTCGTGATACAATACGAAAAAATGCTTGGTATTTAGGCTCGCCCGATGCGCTTTTGGTGCGCTATCAATTCAATGCGATGAATAAATTTCGAGTTGGTTTTGTAGCCAGAAAAGATGTGGGAGAGGAATTTTTCAAAGGTTCGCAAAAGCGTGGATTTCCTTTCTATTCAGGATTTGTAGCGCTTGCAGATGTTGGGCGAATTAAAAATTTGGTGGTTGGAAATTATCAGTTGCAATTCGGACAGGGTTTGTGTTTGTGGAGTGGTTTTTCGCTTGGAAAATCCGTTGATGGAGGCACATTGAAAAAACGAGCGCAAGGCGTGAAACCTTACACATCATCTGCGAAATACGGCTATTTTCAAGGTGTTGCAAGCACGCTGAAATTCGGACAAGCAGATGTATCCACGTTTTTTTCACACCGATTGTTAGATGGAACGGTTTCGGAATACGACGAAAACGGGCGCCCACAAAGCATTTCATCCATTCTTGAAACCATCTATCATCGCACCATTGGCGATTTAGAGAAAAGACACACTGCTAAACAAACCGTGTTCGGAACTCACATAGACCGCCATTGGCAAAGATTTCGAATTGGCGCAACGGCTCATTACAACAGTTTGAATGTGGAGTATTTGCCACGAATCAGACCTGACAATCAATTTTCAATTCCGCCCAAAGACAATATTAATGTAGGATTGGACTGGGAAGGCATTGGCACAATTTCTCGTTATTACGGCGAATTTGCCATGTCGCAAAACGGTGCAAAAGCATTGATTGCAGGTTCTCGGTTTCTGCTTAATCAGCGACTTTCGGCTCATGTTTTGGCTCGTTATTACGATAGAGATTACCAAAATTTCTTTGCCAAAGGATTATCTGAAAACAGCAGAACGG
>JAIRRI010000113.1 GCA_031256055.1 Bacteroidales bacterium | reverse complement strand
TTACAATCAAAACCGAAGACATTCGGCTTTGGGGAATCTGACAATTAAAGAATTTGAAAAATTAAAAATCAAAAATGTTGCGTAAATCAAAAAATACTCTTATCTTTGTGTATGGAATTTGTTATAAAGACCATTGTTGACGATGTAAAAAAAGAAGTGCAAATTCTTGCTATTGTTCACGACAAGCGAAATCCAAGGATTTGGAAAAACAGGATAACATAAATTTGTAGGGGCGTTGCGCGCAACGCCCCTACACGTGTCTATAATTCTATTTCCTTTCCATTGTAAAAATCTAAAACCTTCGTATTGAAAATAAATTCATATTTGGCTTGGATTTGCTCGGAAAGGGCGCGTTCTAAATTATATCGAGATTGTTGCATATCGAAAAATGTGGTACGTCCTGATTCGAAGGCTTGTGCAACAAATCGAAACGATTCTTGATTGGCTTGAACCGAATTTTCGGCTGCAACATAACGATCTTTCGATACTTTGGCATTGAGCATGGCACGCTGAATGTCTTTGTAGATAGCCTTTTTCGCGTTTTCAACTTCGAGTTCTTGGTTTTGAATTTGAAGTTTGCTTTGCGAAACGTTTGTTCTTACCGAAAACCGGTTGAAAATTGGAATATTCATCGAAACGCCCACATAACTACGCCAGTTGTTTGATAATTGTGTACTAAACGACTCGTTAGGAATTCCTTTCAAATAAAAATATCCTGTTGCCGTTGACGCATTTAGCGAAAGGCTTGGAAAATAAGCCCCTCTGGCGATATCTAAATTCTTTTTTGAACGTTCCAGACGAAATTCTTCGGCTTTCACGTTTGGAAGTGTTACAATCGCATTTTCGAAAACAACAGCAGGAATGAGCATTTCGGAAATATTCGGCAATAAAATAGGAACAACAACATCAAAGGTTGAAAAATTCTCAAGCTCTAAAAGTTGTGCCAAATCAAGCAAAGCCAAACTCAGGTTTTTTTCTGCGGTTGTTATATTGAAATTATCATTCGCTAATTGCGCTCTCAATTCATACAATTTTGAAATCGGATCTCTTCCGCTGTTGACAAGGATTTCGGAACGGTGCAGTAAAGTATCGGTCAAATCGCGTTGATTTTGTGCGATCTTCAAAAATTCCTTTTGCACCAACACATTCAGAAAATACGATGCAACCATCAAACTAATGTCATTTTTAATTTTTTGATGATCTTCGACCGAAGCCATGAAATTTAATCGTTGCGCGGCGATGGTGTTGGCAAGTTGAAAACCCTGAAATAACGGTACACTTGCACTCAGCGAAGCGTCTGCGGAATTAGAGTTTTGATTGACGTATTGGTTGTCTCTGTCCAATGTTCGTCCGAAACTAAATCCGTCGGACAATCCCGCGTTAACACTTGGTAAGCGATTGTTTCTCGCCTGATTCCACTGCATTTGATTGCTTTCCGTGAGAATGCCCGCCTGTTTGATTTGAATGTTGTTTTCTATCGCATGGTGGATACATTCTGCTAATGTCCATTCTTTTTGGGTAAAGCCAATGGCGGGAATTACAAGCAATGTTATGATGATGTATTTTTTCATTTTGGAATTTTGGTTTTTTGATTGTTTTTGGATGTACCGTATGGGCGTATTGCATACGCCCATACATTACCGTTTTACCGTTTTTTGTTAGTGACAATAGCACCGCGAATTCGGTCGCCTTCGCCAATTCCGCTTAAAATTTCAATACGAAGTCCATCGGAAAGCCCTATTTCTATTGGTCTTTTCTCAAATTCCTGTTTAGGTTTTTCGGCTGTCAAAACATAGACGAAAGCGCTGTCTCCGCTAAATTCTACACTTGATTCGGGAATGGTCATCACGCTATCGCGTTGTGCAGTGATGATTTCGGCGTTTGCAGAATAGCCGGCACGTATGAAAACCGTGTCGGGAATGGCAATTGCTGCTCTAATTTCAAACATGATGGCACCGTTTTTTTCGACGCCTTTGGGCGATACAAATTCAAGATTGGCTTTGAGATTCACGTTTTCTAACGCACCAAGCGTGATGTTGATGGTTGTGCCTTGATGAATTTTTCCAATCTCGGTTTCATCAATTTCTCCGCGAAAAATCATGTCGTTCATATTTGCAACAACAGCAATGGTCGTACCTTCGTTGAAATTATTGGCTTGCAATACGGTTGTTCCAACCTTTACAGGAATGTCCAAAATTAAACCACTGACCGTGCTTCGAATATTCGTTGTGCTGTAACCCTCTGATCGAGCGGACACACCTGTTTTGATGATATCGAGATTGTCTTTTGCAGCTTGCAATTCTTCTTTTGCACGTTTGAAGTTCATTTCACCTTGCTCAAATTCCTCGCGAGCAATCACGTTGTTTTTGTGAAGGGTTTGCAAACGTTCGAAATCTCTTTCGGCTTGATTGAAACTGATTTCTGCCATATTCACGCGGTTTTCGGCAGCGTTCAGCATACCCATTTCGGGAACGACTTGAACCCTTGCAATTACGTCATTCACACGCACAGTTTGACCGGCTTCTTTATAAAGATGCGTAATAATTCCGTTGATTTGCGGTTTGATTAAAATCTCATAACGAGGCTCTACTTTGCCTGTTGCTACTGTTCGTTTTACAATCGTGTGACGTTCCATTTCAACCAATTCGTAAACGGTTTCTTTCGGTTTGGATTTGGAATACAAAAAATAAAAGGTGTAGATTACAATGAAACCTACAATTGCAAGAAGTGTGTACTTAAAAAACTTTTTCATGATATTCTGAATGTTTAAAATTATCGAATTACTTATTTATTTTTGTGATTATTTATCCTTTATTTGTATATTTTTAAGTAGGTTGTAATGAAGTTTTCGGAAGATTCAGGTATCAGACCGGTTAATTTTTCCCTTCCAAGTTTTTGGTCTATGGTTTGAGCTATGTTTGCACCTACTATATACCATAGCCTTTTCCCGTCCGACAATGTATAAATCTTATACCAATCTTCTTCAGTCAATATCGAATCAGGATTGTTTTTGAAATGAAAATAGATGTCGAAAAATTCTTTTTCATGTTCTTTCATTCGTACTGAATCCTGAAGTGCGACATAGTCATCATCTACATTGATGGCATTTTCATGCTTTCGTATTTCAAGAGGTGCGTATGTTGCCATTCCTTCCAAATGTGTAAGATATTCTATCAGCTGTGCCATTTCTCCATAATTCGTTATATCCAACGAAGGCATGGTATTATTTTTGAGTGTCAAAAATCCTGCGTGGTGTAATTCATGAATAGCATAATATTTCAGCTCGTTCATATTCTCCAAAAAGTAGGGATGAGCCAAGTTTAGGCTAGCATTTTTACCATAGGCAACTCCCAAATCATAGCCATACGTAAAAAACAATGAACTCGAAAACTCGAAATCTTCAGGAAGAAATTGCGATACGATTTGTTGTGTAATGCCTGTTTCCGCGATATTCTTTTTTGCAAAATCTAAATTTCTTTTAAAGCGTTCCAATTTTTCTTGACTATCCATTGATGACAACAGATAGGTTACGAGTTCTATTTTTGAATCATTCGGCACATCATAACCAAAGCATTTTGAGTGATTAAATAAATGTTCGGTAGCTTTAAGTTCAGCAATTTTTTGTAAATAAGCCGGATCGTTTGTTTCAAAATATTCAAGAGCAAGTTCTGCAAAAGAGAAATCATAAACAACATTCTTTTGAGGTATTAGTCGCTCTGGCATGGGTGGTGGTGTTTGAGCAAGCAAATTACCACAAAACACAGTACAAATAGCGATGATCAATAGGTTTTTTCTTGTTATCATTTATTCTGTTTTTAACTCATTGTTTTTTTTATTCGTCTCGAAGTGCGTCAATGGCTTTGATTTGCATCGCTCGCCACGCAGGTAATAATCCTGCAAGCATACTGAGTGCAAGTAACACAACTGTTGCGGAAATTGCCGTCCAGAATGGTATTTGAAAGCCCGATGTTTCGCCGCCTCCGCCACTGATTCCTAAATCTGCCATTTGCAAGACTAGCACACCAAATGCAATTCCCATCAATCCTGAAATTCCTGTTAATACAGCCGTTTCCGATAAAATTTGCGACAAAATTTGAATCGGTCTTGCTCCCAATGCACGTCGTACACCTATTTCCTGCGTGCGCTCTTTCACCGTAACCATCATGATATTGCTCACGCCAATAACACCTGCAATGAGCGTGCCAAGTCCAACAATCCATACCAAGATATTTATTCCCAAAAACAAATTATTGAACATCATAAATTGTTTTTCAATATTCATCACGAAAACGGCTTTTTTATCATGCGGTGCGATTTTATGTTGACGTTTTAAAATTTGCGATGCTTTTTCTTCCAATTCGCTGATGCGATAGCCGGGTTTTGCGGTGAATGTAATCAAATCCAATCTGTCGCCGGCTCTGGTCATCAATTGCATGGTAGATAGCGGAAGCACCATCATTTCATTATCATTTCCGTTGATTTGTAAATTTTCGGAAACCGGTTTATAAACGCCAATTACGGTTAAAGCCACGTCGTTCCAACGAACAGTTTGCCCAATCGGATCTTCGCCTTTCATAAACAGTGTTTCATAAACCCACTCACCAATAACACAAACTTTGCGTTTTTCCAGCACATCGATTTCGTTAATATAACGCCCCATCAACATAACAGGTTGATGAATTTTTGCATAAACCGGTGTAACGCCACGCAAGCGAGCATCTCGAGTTTTTTCACCTCTGATAAATGTTCCATCCCAACGCGAATTAACACCTGCGATGTATTCGATTTCGGGCATTTGCTGTTTAAGAATATCAAGATCTTGAGTTTTCATCGTCCACCAGCGACCTTTGCGAAAACCCATGTAAGGTTCGGAAGTCGTATTGGTCCAAATCAAAGCGGAGTTTGTTGCAAAACCTCCAATTTGTTTTCTGAGAAAATAATCCAACCCATTACCACCACCAATCAACACCACAAGCATAAAGATGCCCCAAAACACACCGAAAGCCGTTAGCAAACTGCGAGTTTTGTTGCGGGTGATGGTTTGGAGGATTTCGGTTATTTTATCTAAGTCAAACATTGTTTTCAGCTAAAAGTTAAGAACTAAGAGTTAAGAGTTGCTTCGCCTTATTGTTATTATTTTTGTTCTTTATCATAATATAAATTTTTATTTTTTAACTGTTAACTCTTAGTTCCTAACTCTATTTTGCGGCCAATGCTGTTACAGGTTTTATACGAACCGCGTTGCGTGCAGGGAAAAATCCCGCCAACGTTCCGGCGATGACTAACGTTAACGTTGCACTTATAGCGATGCCCAAATCTACGGTCGGATTGGTGAACATTTGCATATCGCCTCCGCCACTTTGTTGTGCTTCCATCATGGCGTTGATGCCTTCGGTTACGGCAATGCCCAAGAACATGCCGATATATCCAAAAACTGCCGTAATGATGACAGATTCCAATACAACTACTTTCAAAATCGATGCAGGCGATGCTCCGATTGCTTTGCGAATTCCGAATTCTTTGGTGCGTTCTTTCACACTAATCAGCATGATATTACTTACGCCAACAATACCCGAAATTAGCGTAAATAGCCCGATAATCCATATGGCAATGGAAAGCACTCGAAAAATCATTTGGGTTTCCAAGTAATTTTGAAGTCTGTTCCAAATCCAAATTGCACTGTTATCTGTGTGATCGAATTGTTTTTTTTGTGCGATTGCTTTTCGTAAATTTTCATTGAATTTTTTGCCGTCTTCTTCAGTTGAAAGATTTTCAACAATCATCGCAATTTGACGAACCCACGGACCGGTATTAAACACTTCTCTTGCCGTTGTGAATGGTACAATAATCCATTGTGATTCTTGTCCGCCTACCGGATCGTGAATACCAACCACTTGGAACAAGATATGGTCAATTTTGACGTATTGTCCCAACGGATCTTGATTTGGAAATAAAACATCGGCAATTTGAGGGTGCAAAATCGCAACTTTTCGCTTTTCGTTAAGGTCATGTTGATTGATAAATCTACCTTTTCCTTGCGATATCGTGTAGCCATCGATAATGGCTTTTTCCGGGTATTCTCCAAGAACGGTGACCGAAGAATAGTTAGTTCCTACCGACACGGTTCGATTCCAAACAGACACTTGAGGAATAATCGTAGTAATAATGTCTGGAAATTGCTGTTTGAGATAGTCCAAATCATCAAGTTCGAAACGAATCTGACGACCGTGTTTGAAACCTTGATAGGGCATAGATGTCCAACCGGGCCAAATTTTAACAAAATTTATGGTTCTCTCTTCGAAATTGGCTTTCGTAGCATTTATCAACCCATTCCCTGCACCTAACAAAACGATGAGCATGAAAATGCCCCAAGCCACGGCGAAACCAGTTAAGGCTGTTCGCAGTTTGTTTTTTCTAAACGTGTTTAGTATTTCGTAGAGTGTGTCCATGTTTGTAGTTATGAGTTATGAGTGATGAGTTATTTTTTGATTGGGCGAAGCCTCTCATAACTCATCACTCATAACTATTCATCAATAATACCGTCTTTAATATGAATTATTCTGTCTGTTTTTTCAGCTACCGTTCGTTCGTGCGTAACGATAATCACCGTTTTTCCCATGCGATTAACTTCGTTCAAAAGTTCGATCACTTCGCCGGAGGTTTTGCTGTCTAACGCACCTGTCGGCTCATCTGCAAGGATGATGCTTGGGTTTGAAATCAAGGCGCGAGCAATAGCAACACGTTGTTTTTGTCCACCGGACAATTCATTCGGCAAGTGATGCCACCAATCTTTCAACCCCACTCTATCTAAATATTCCAATGCAATCGCGTTGCGTTTTCTTCGCGAAACATTACGATAATACAGCGGAAGTGCCACATTTTCCATCGCATTTTTAAAACCGATAAGATTGAACGATTGAAACACAAAACCTATCATTTCATTTCGCAATCTTGCCGATTGAGTTTCAGTCAAATCTTTAATTAGCCTACCATTCAGATAATATGTGCCAGTATCATAATTGTCCAAAATTCCCAGAATATTGAGCAATGTGGACTTTCCCGAGCCCGATTGTCCCATAATCGAAACGTATTCGCCTTCTTTGATATTGAGATCAATGCCTTTCAGAACATGCAAAGGCTGTGCACCGAAATAGGTTTTATTTAGGTTCGAAATTTGTATCATTGGGTTTGTTGTTTTTCGTATGACGAAGTGTAGCGGGAAAAAGTTACAGTATTGTTATTTTTTCTTTTCAGGAAACGATGCAATAATATTTCCTTTTTCATCCAAAAAATCTAATTTAGCATTGTTCTCTTTATCCACATAAAACATGGCTCTTGGCGTTCCTTGATCATCACACAAAAACAACCCGTTATCTAGGTTTTCTAATTTTCCGAGTATTATACGATGGGTACTTTTGAACATTCCTTGCTCTCGATATTCTCTAAGTTTTTTCTCATACGCTTGTGGGTCTTTACGGCGCAGTTCGTTCAATTCTTTAGATGCTTCCAACATTTTGGCTTGTGATTCATCTTTTTCTCTGTCATTAAAGACAAGAAGGCTTTGTACTTTTCTTTGATCTCCTTGCTGATTATCTACCGTGATTAATTGCATAACCTGGTCTCCATCATATTGATCATAAGTCAGCGACATAGCTGCAACGTGTCCGTTCTCATTTTTCTGTCCGGTGTAAATCAAACCGCCACACTCAAGACCATCTTCGTTGAAAAATAACATCCCTGCCGTTTTTTCTCTGCTACTGTGAGTTTCGTTCCCATTCACTATCTCGCCCGTAGGAAAACGTTTTACATTCGTAATAATCATTTTCACAGTTCCATCTTTTTCCACGATATTGATTCGTTCAACATCAATTTCAGTGAATTTCTGATTTCCACTGTTTTTCATTGCCGTGCTAATTACAAAAGTCATTCCGATTGCCATTGCTACAGCAAAAGTTCTTAAAAATACTAATTCTTTGTTCATGGTTTTTTGTTTTTTTTAATTGTAATAATGAGACATTAGTTCTTTCATAGAAATGTCCAACCATTTCATTTTCTTAAATAAATTCGGCAATTCTTCATTGAAAAATTCAGCCTTATACATTTCTCGAATGCGCTGCAATCCGTTGCTTTCGACGAAATACCCAATGCCGCGTTTTTGGAAAATAATCTGTTTACTTTCCAAATATTCAAACGATTTCACGATGGTATTCGGGTTTACCGCCAGCGTTACACTCAATTCTCTCACCGAAGGAATGCGCTCATCCGCCTTCCAAATGCCTTGCAAAACGCGCTCGCACACGAAATCGGCAATCTGCAAATAAATAGGTTTATCTGTTTTGTAATCCATGATTTTCTAGATTTGAGTTCGTGGATATTTTATGAGAGCAAGTGACCAAAGCAGTGTCATCAGTGCGTATGGAATAATTCTAAGCCATATCAATAACTGCTGTTCACGTGCTTCTGAATAGGGAGGACCAAACAAAAAATTCATTAAATCTCTAAGTATATCTTGCATTTGCCATGCTAAGATAATTAAACCAATCACAACAATGGCAATCGTCAAAATCGTTTTACCAACTTTTTGGCGTTTAAACCAAAACGCACCCCAAAACATAACGGATTGAACGATGATGGTCGGCAAATAAATAGTTTTCAAAAAGACGTTCAAATTCAAGGTGTGATAACTGACTTGTGCACCAAGCAGATCGCCTATAAATGCGACTAACAACGCAAATCCGAACAACATCAACGGCACTGCAATCACACACATCACCCACGCCGAAGCAAATTTTTCAAGCCAAGATGCAGGCAACATCGAATAGGTAAAACTTTTCGTGGGATGATACACAAAATTATACATCAAAAACGGTACAATCAACAGCAAAATCCCAAAAGCACCACCAAATTGAATCGGACTAACGCCCAATTTGGCTTGGTGAACCATGTTAGCAATAGTCGAATTTAATTCTAATACCTCAATATTATCAACCTCTGTAACCATTTGATAAGTCCTAGCAAAAGATGCCATTGAAAGAACTAAATCAATCAAGGTAACGCCTGCTAAAATAAGAAATAGTTTTTTATATTGGCGAAATTCCATGCAGAAAAACTTGCCAAAACGTGCTATATTAAATGTCTTGTTCATAACGATTTTTTATTTTTGAATGAATAATTTTAAAAAAAACTCTTTATTGTTAACCGCTGCATTGAACAACAATTCAATGTTCACTTTACTTTCAACACTATCCGAATTTGGCTCTACACACCAAAATCCGCCCATCGCAGGTTCTGTGTAAAGCGCATTTTGCGATTGGTTTTCTCTCAGCACAAATTTTAATTTTTGTGAAATTTCGTCAATCGAATGGTTCAACAACACTTGATTGTACTCCAAAATAATAATTGGATCAATCAAATTTTCCAAATCGCGAACTTGATGTGTGGAAATAATGATGGTTTTTTGATCGTCCATCGCACCTGCCAAAAGTTGGCGAAACAAACCTTTTGACGGAATGTCCAAACCATTCGTTGGTTCGTCCATCATCAACAATTCGGTGTTGGTTGCCAAACCAAAAGAAAGTAACCATTTTTTTTGCTGTCCGTGCGAAAATTCGGATAGTTTTTTGGTGTTGGAAAGACCAAAAATGTTCACGTATTCCGCCAATTTGTTGTGGTCGAATTTCGGATAAAACGAAGCATACAATTTCACGTACTCACTCATTTTAATTTTTGGCAACGTATAAGTTTCCGGAAGGAAATAAATTTTTTCCAGCATTTCGGGATACCGTTTTTTGGCTTCGAAATCAAAGGTTGAACATTGTCCTTTGGTAGGGAATAATAATCCCGAAATTAATTTCAACAAGGTGGTTTTTCCTACACCGTTTTCGCCCAGCAAGCCGTAGATGTTGCCCTTGTGCAACTCCAAATTTAAGCCGGAATATACGGGTTGATTGGCTTTGTAGTGGAAGTTAAGGTCTTGAATGTTAATCATATCAACTGTATTTGTTTGTTATTTTAATAGTGCATTAGTTAACTATTGCACTGCAAAGTTACAAATAATTTTTGACATGACCAAATTTTTTTGAAAATATTTTTCTGTAGGGGGCGAACCCACGTGTTCGCCCAAGCAATCATTTGTCACGATTGTCGAGCAGGGGGGGCGAACACGTGGGTTCGCCCCTACGGTTACGATAATAACCGTTTCACCATTTCCGAAATCATTCGTCCTTCAGCTTTTCCGGCTGACTGTTTGCTTGCAATGCCCATCACTTTGCCCATATCTTTTGCGCCTTCGGCATTGACATCGGAAATAATTTGTTTGATGATAGTTTCGAGTTCGGTTTCGGAAAGTTGTTTTGGTAAATAGGCAGTAATCACTGTTGCTTCTGCCAATTCTTTTTCTGCCAATTCGGGGCGGTTTTGTTGGGTGTAAATATCGGCAGCATCTTTACGCTGTTTCACCATTTTGGTGAGGATTTTTATAGCTGTTTCATCGCTCAACTCACCATCTCCGCCCTTTGCGGTTTTGGCTTCCAAAAATTCTTTTTTGATGCCGCGAAGGGCGTCCAATTTTAGGGGTTCTCTTGCCAGCATGGCGGTTTTGATGTCGGCGGTGATTTGATCGAATAAATTCATAATAAAATTTTTTTATTGAAAAAGGGTCTATTTATCCTAAATATTGCATGTCGCACAATTTTTTGTATACGCCATTCAAAACGGTCAATTCGGCATGTGTACCTTGTTCTACAATTTCTCCTTTGTCTAAAACGATGATTTGGTCGGCGTGTTGAATGGTGGACAAGCGATGTGCAATCACAATAGATGTTCTGTTTTTCATCAGATTTGTAAGCGCGTCTTGCACCAATCGTTCGCTTTCCGTGTCCAGTGCCGAAGTGGCTTCATCCAAAATCAAAATTGCCGGATTTTTCAGCACGGCGCGTGCGATAGCAAGACGTTGTTTTTGTCCGCCCGACAGGCGATTGCCTTGATCACCGATATTGGTTTGATAACCTTCTTCCATTTGCACAATAAATTCGTGAGCATTGGCGATTTTTGCTGCATGGATAACATCGTCTTCCGTAATATGTTCCATGCCGAAAACAATGTTGTTATAGGCTGTATCGTTGAACAACATTTGCTCTTGCGCCACCATACTCATTTGTGCATAAACCGAATTTAGTGTACAATCTTTGATGTCTATGCCATCTATCAAAATACGTCCTTTGGTCACATCGTAAAAGCGTGGGATAAGATTGGCTAAAGTCGTTTTTCCTGCGCCGGATTGTCCGACCAATGCAACGGTTTGTCCTTTCCGAATAGTCAGGTTGATATCTTTAACTATCCAATCTACATTATAGGCAAAACTGACATTTTCAAACTGTATAGAGTCTTGAAACGGCGGTAAAACAACTGCATGATCTTTCTCTTTGATCTCTGTTTCTATATCCAAAACAGCGAATACTCTATCGGCAGAAACTAAGCCGCGCTGAAAGTTGGTAACGGCTTGTGCTACAGATTTGGTAGGAGCTAAAATTTGAGAATATATGATCACAAAAGTAACAAATTGACTACCGGACAGTGCTCCTGACGATTCAGACAGAATCAATTTTCCACCATACAATACAATGAAAACAACGGCAGCAATGCCTAAAACTTCCGACAATGGTGATGCGAGGCCCGAGCGATTTAAGATACGTTTGAATACACGGCGATGAGTGTTGTTCTGCTCATTGAATTTTTGGTTGATGTATTTTTCGGCTTTAAATATCTTTATCACACGAATACCGCTTGCCGCTTCGTCTACCAATCCAAGCAAATTGCTAAGTAAGGTTTGTGCTTGATGAGCACTTCGTTTCAACATACGAACGAGAAGAGAAATGATAGCAATTGCCACAGGCAACACCAATAGGGAAAAGAGTGTAAGTTGTGGAGATAGTTTAAAAAGAGCAATAGCGAAAGCGATAATAAACAAAGGGTCTCTGAGAATAACTTGCAACGAACTAGCCACCACGTTTTGTATTTCATTCATGTCGTTGGATGCAAGTGAAAGTAGATGTCTTTTCTTTGTTTTGTAAAAGAACCCCACATTCAGTTGCATCAATTTATTGAATAATGTTTCTCTCAAATTACGAATTACAAAACTCTGCATACTAACAATGGTGCGTTGTGCAGCATATTTGAACACATTGGCCAATACAACGGAAACCAATACAACGGCACACGTAAATTGCAATGCCCCCATTGCACCATGACTGTCCTGAAGTTTGTAGAAGTAAAAATAAAAAGAATCTTTGAAATACTCGAAACTAAGTGAAAAAGCAGGAAGTGCCGTAATCGGTTCCGCTGTTGCCGTATCTGTAAAAAGAATATCAAGTATAGGAATTAATAACGAAATATTGAGTACACTAAACAATACACCGAATATAATTAAAATAAAATACCGTATGGTAATTGGAACTAAGGGCGGAGCAAAAGAGAGTAGGCGAAATAATGTTTTCATGCTTTGTGGCGATGATTTTTTTGCAAAGATACGAAAAAAAATCGTATCTTTGCAACTTGATAATAAAATCTACCCTTTACATTTTTGTAAAAAGTAAACTAAAATGCAAGAGCCGCTTATATCTTTGATTGTTGCTGTCTATAAAAATACAGAGGCTTTGCGCCTTATTTTTTCAAGTTTGGAACAACAAAGCGTTAAAAATTTTGAAGTGATTGTTGCGGAGGACAATAATTCTCCGGAAATGGCTGCTCTTATAGCAATTCAACAACAAAAAGGCGTGTTTTCATTGAAACACGTATCACAAGAGGACATCGGATTCAGAAAAAATAAAATTCTGAATGCTGCGATTCGAAAGTCATCGGGAACGTATTGCACATTCATTGATGGCGACTGCATTCCACACAAACATTTTTTGAAAAACATTAGCAAACATGCCCAAGAAAATGTAGTTTTAGCGGGACGCAGAGTTATGCTTTCCGAAAAAATGTCCGAAAAATTGTATCGTGAACAGGGTTTTCGTGGCAGTATCAGTTGTTTGCGTTTAATACTTGAGGGTTGCAAACATGTTGAAAAAGGATTATATTTGCCATTTATGCCGGCATTTAGTCGTAAAACCAAGCTTGTTATTGGATGTAACATGACCATAAGCAAAAACAACTTAATCGCAATTAACGGCTTTGATGAGATTTATACACGTCCAAGTGTTGGCGAAGATGTTGATATTGCTTGGCGTTTGCGTATGTTTGGTTGCGACATTAAATTTATGAAATATCAGGGTATTGTGTATCATTTATACCATTCCCAAAACTATAATAAGGAAGATTCTGCTTATAACATCAAGCTTTTTTACGAAAAACAAAACGATAATAACTGGAAAAACCATAAAGATGGTTTAGCTTAAAAACTCAATCAATTTATTTTCGTTCTGTTCAAAGCAGAATTTTTCGGCAACAATTTCCTTGCCTCTTTTTCCAAAGCATTCTCGCAAAATCGGATCGTTTGCTAATTTTTCTATGGCATCGGCAAGTAAATCCACATCGGGGAAAGGCACTAAAATTCCGGTTTGTTCATGTTCGATTAATTCCGAATTACTACTGATATCAAAAGCTACAACAGGTTTTGAGCTTGCCATAGCTTCGGCTATCACATAACCGAATCCTTCCCAACGCGAAGGTAGAACAAAAATATCAATGGCTTGTAAAAACCGCTTTGAATTTTCTACAAAACCTGAAAAATCCACCATTTCCGAAATGCCAAGTTGCTTGGCTTGCAATTTCAAATCGGCAAGTAAAGGCCCTTCGCCCCCGATTACAAATTGACAAACAACACCGCGTTGTTTCAATTTTTCGGCGGCTTGCAACAATATATCTTGCCCTTTTTGATATACACAACGACCTAAATTTCCGATAATTGGAACTGCGTTTTGCGAGGGTTTCGTGATTGCAGACGAAAATGCTTGCACATCAATACCGTTGTAAATAACCGTAATTTTTTCTGCAGGAAAAAGGTTGGGATTGTTTTGTAAAATGGTTTTTTTTGTGGCTTCCGAATTGACGATAATATCGGTCAGTTTTTTGAAGTTTTTTCGATTCAAAAACGAATTTTTTATGGGAATAGCACTGCCTCGACGATAAATAATTCTTTCAACCTTTGCTTTAGCAGCAGCGTTAGCGACGATTTTCAACTCTTGCGATGAGTTGAAAATAACGACATCGAATTTTTCGCGAAGAAAATAGTTACGAATGGCACAGCGTTTGAACGGATTAAAAAAACTCAAGTTGTGAATGGAAAAATGTTTAACCGACAACCCTTCATCCGACGCACGTTGCGATAAAACGCTGTTTTGATCGGCAACAATTACAACATCAAAGCCTTTTGCCTGCAAGGATTGTGCAGTTTTTAAATGCCAATTTTCGCCGCCACCCCACGTTTTTATGGTATTGAAAAAACAAATTTTCATTTATTTTTTATTTTGTTCGTTGTGCAGTTGTCTTAATTTGGCATACTTGGTAAATTTTGCCATTGCTGAATACTTACACACCAAATAACCGGCATATCCATCCAAAAATCCCAAATTAAAAATATAATCTCTCACAAATTTCCATTTTGCACGAAGTAAAATAGAGATTATACTCGGCGATTTTTTTCCTTTTTTATAGAGTTCTGCAGCAGCAATACTTGTAAATTTATTGATTTGTGTGATATGTGCACTGATGGAATAAAAAGAGTAATGCAACAAATCACCTTTCAAAACCATTGTATTCTGAGAAGACTGAAAAATCAAACGCTCGTGAATTTGCGCATTGTTCCATTCCGCAATAGTTCGACTAAACAGTCGTACTTTATTGTCGGGATACCAACCACAATGTTTGATCCAACTTCCACAGTAGTTGGTTAAACGATTCATGCTGTAAACGTTGTTTAAAGAAAGCATATTTTTTTTCAAATCCAATATACTTTTCTTCAAGTCTTCCGAAAGTGCTTCGTCGGCATCTATCGACAAAATCCAATTGTTTTGTGCCAATTGATTACCATAATTTTTTTGTTCGCCATAACCCAACCAATTTTGCTTGATAAATTTAACTTGAAATTGCTTGCAAATTTCTTCCGTTCGGTCTGTCGAACCGCTATCTACAACTATAATTTCATCAACAGCATCTTGCAACGATTGCAAGCAACGCTCAATGTTGCATTCTTCATTTTTTGTGATGATAACTGCCGAAATTTTGGTCATTTTATCAGTTTTTATGGATAATTGGAAGATACTCGACATTTTTGTCTTTGAACAATTTATGAGCAAGTTTAACCAATTTGTTCCGTGTATTGCGCTGCGCTTTATAAAGTGGAATACTTGAAAAATCAAAGGCTTTAACAGCTTCCAATTCTTTTTCAAATGTTAATTGTTGGAAGTGCACCATCGTATAAAATTTTTGAATAGCTACTTCCCACTCCTCTTTATTTCCCCAATAATGTGCTATGGAATCTGTTGATTCTGATAAGCCGTAAAGGTCAGAAAGCACAATAGAAAACGACATTTGTTCCGCAAACGTTTTTCGTTTAAGGTGATTGGCTAATTCGTCCGATAAATCAGTGGCTGTTTTTATCGCCTCTTGGTTTTTTCGAATGGGAATACCGAGCACTCCTGCATTCCACATCGCATGTTGTTCAGAAATAAAAACAGAGGCAAATGTTTTTTGTCCGATAGATTTCCACACCAATCGTTGAGTTTTGTTGATAGGTTTTGACAATAAATTTTCGAATTTGTGCATAACTGCTTTTTCGCCTCGTTCCAAAATATCAAAAACAGACGTTAAAGGTTGATAAATGAAGGTGTCGGAATCCAAATACAACACCGGTTGGTCTGGAAAATGCGTGACCATCCATTCTATTGCTTTTTGCTTGGTGCGAAAACCAAACTTTTTTTGACCTGTATTCATCCAGTCTTGAATCGTTTTCGAAGGAAAGTGATGAATGAAAAAATTGGGCTGATCAACAACTCGCTTGAAATACTGAGGAGCATCCGTAACAATATGAATCGGCGTTTCGGGATGATACAAGCGAACGGTTGTCATCGAAAAATAAACCTGACTATAAATGTTCGGATTGTTTCCGAACGCTAAATAAAGAACATTAACCATCTTTGTTATGTTTTTTCTTTTCTGTATTTTGCATTCTCTGAATATTCATAATAACTGCCAAAAACAACATCATCGGCATAATTCCTTTCATCACATTAAACGGCAATTCAACATAAAAAAACGGAATATAAATCATCAAAAATGAGAGTAAAAATATGTTGTGTTTTTTTATAAACCAATAAATTAAATACAACAGTAAAGAGACAAGTAACGATATGCCGATGAAACCGAATTGAAAAAAATCATCAAGATATGTATTATGAAAATGCGCCATGGTGTAAATGGCCGGATTGTTGAATTCTGATAGATTTTCAACATTATTGAGTTGCACGTTCTGAGTGCCGTATCCATAGCCAAAAAGCGGACGTTCTTTGATTTTTTCGATCACAAAAGCATTCATTTCTTTTCGAATGGGGTCTTCGGTATAATTGATGGTTGAAATACGAAAAACACCGATTGCAGCTACAAAAGCCAAACTTAAAGCGATTTTTGAAATAATATTGAGTTTTTTGAAAAAATAAATGCAAGACAAAACAATCAGTGCTCCGCAAATAAACAATCCAATTCTCGATCCGCTCACAAAAACAATAAAAACCAACAATGGAATAAACAATAACCACAACCATTGCTGCCAATTTTTCGCAGCTTTTGCTGCCAAATTAAAACACATCGGAATACTCGGGGCTAAAATCACCGACAAGAAAGATGGATGATTATAAAACGGCGATTTCAAGAACATCCAATAATATCCTTTTGCGTTTGCAAAAACTTCTTTAACTAAATTTTCAAAATAAATGTGAATGATAAAATTGTATAAAATCACACAAAGAAATGTCGCAAAACCAATCACAACAGCCTTTTGAATGATAGCCCACATTTTTTCATCCACTTTTACTAACGAAAAAATCAATGGAAAAAGAATAAATGAAAGCGAAATTTCTATGTTTGAAAATTTAAGTTCCGGCTGTCGCCAAAGCGCCAAAATCCGCAACAAAAACATTGCCAAAAAAAACACGGAATACCACTGAAAATAAAATTTTCGAGTGCGTATTCCGGTGTAAATTGCAAAACCTCCGAGCAACCACAGCAACAAGGTCTGAACGAAAAATGTTTTGAGCACAAAGCTCAAAAATAATCCCGAAATCAGTATACAAAGCGCTATAGAATGCCAATTAAGGGAGCGCATAATTATTACCTTATTTCAAATTCAATTTTTTCTTAACAAGCTCAAGAATATCCTCGCTGTCGCCATAATACAACAGTGCTCCAACCATAGTATCGAAGATGTAAGTGTATTTATGCTCTTTGGCTACTTCAGCTATGGCTCCTCTGGCTTTTTCGATGATGGGGTTGAACAGGTTAGTTCTTTGCTCTTCAAGTACACTTTCCGCACTTCTTTGGAAGTCTTGTATGCGAGCTTCGAGATCTTGTATGGCTCTGATTCGGGATTGTTTTATTAAATCTGACCATTGGTTTTCATTAGCTCGAAACTCGTTGATTAGATTTTCATATTCGGTCATCATGGAGCGAGATTGCGATTCAAGGTCTCTGATCTCAGCTTGTAAAGCCAGGTTTGCCGCTTCCACTTCCGGCATTTGCTTCATGAGATCTTCCGAGTTAATGTGTCCGAGTTTAAGCGGTGACGAAGAAAATGCACTGAATGTAAGTGCTGCGAAGATGATGGTTAAGAATTTTTTCATGTTTGTTTTTTAGTTTGTAAAGTTTATAAGTTTTGTAAAGTTCATAAAATGGTGTGGGGTGCAAGGTACCGGGTGCGGGGTATGCTTCGTGGAAACCTTGTATTCAGTACCTCGAACCTTTTATCTTATTTTATCGAGTTCTGACATTAACATTTTGGCTACCGGCCGGTTGTCCTGTATTTTGCAGAGTGGGTTTAACTTCGATTGCTCCTCTGTTGGGTCTGGGTTTTAGCCCCATATCGTCGAGAACATCGTTGCTGATAT
>JAIRRI010000188.1 GCA_031256055.1 Bacteroidales bacterium | reverse complement strand
GTTGATGTCGTTGAACTCGATAGTCTTGGTGTACAGCCTGCCGCTGACGCGGCATATGCCGTCCTTAGAAGGATGTTGTTTTCGGGATTGGTATCGAGGAAAGGCTCGATGTCCTTCTTGTTTCCCCAGAGAACGTTTTGTCAACTGTATTTTTTATTATATGGACGTTTTTGTTGTGACATTAAAAAAACGGTAGCTAAGTTTTCACAAAGCCACCGTTCGTTTCGTGCTGTTTGGTTAGTTTGTTATTGTGCAGCTAACCAATGCTCTCTAAGAATGTTAATAAAGTTTTCGTCTACAGTTTCCTGCGCTTGAAGCATGGTTAGTTGTTCGGCAAATTCGTTAAATTCTTCGTAGGTCATTGTGAAAAATGATTGAGGTACCCACATAAGAATTTCACCATTTGCGTCAATGATGGGTGATTGTCCTTGCGTTTTCATAAAACTGCTTAAATCAGTACCGCCGACCCTAAATGTTCTTGGTGATGATTCAGCACCAGTAAAAACAAGCACTTCGCCCGATTCTCCGCTAATTTCATCAAAAACGAATATGTCGGGTTTTTCAGACGAGTTTATGCGTAATACTTCCGTTCCATCAGCGATTGTAACACGCTCACCGATTGTGTTTTGGTTTAAGTCGAAGAATTGCACCGCGCCATTTTGACCAAAGAGCCGCACCGTGCCATCTTGGTTTGCAGGGCTATTCGCATTTGCAGCGACCACGACACCTGTTCCAAGTGTGAGGATAAGCGCACCGCAAAGTACAAATGCGCCAGCCTTCTTTTTTGTCATGTGCATAATGGACGAGATTCTGTTTTTCATACCTTTTTTACCTCCATAAAAATTAGTTGATAATGCGGTTTTTAGTTTTGAACGATACTTGATAACGCCAATTATCGTTTCGCTGTATTGCAAGCGTGTTTCAGCGTCAGTATTTAGGATAATTTCTGCGTCGCAGGATAATTCGCATTGTGCGTTAATCGCTTTCGCTATTAAATAAACGAAAGGATTAAACCAATGAACGGCCGTTGCTATCAATACTAACACTTTGTAAAACAAGTCTTTCCGTTTAAAATGCACAAGTTCGTGCTTGAGGATAAAACGGAGTTCATCTTCTGCCAGTTCTTCTTTTGGTAACAGAATCCGGGGTTTTACAAAACCAAACATCATAGGGCAACCCAAATCTGAATATTGATACAAGTTTATTTTTTGGGATATTCCCATTTCTTTTTTAAGGCTTTGCAATATAGATAACGCCCGTTCATCTGTTACATTTTCACTCCAACGCTTTACCAATAAAATAAATCGGCAATGCTTTGAAATGTAGAAAGCAAGATACATGATTGCTCCGGCTAACCATACAACCGCTATGATTTGCCACAATGAAAAACTCATTGTTGAAAGAAGCAGCGCGGGATTATCGCTGGGGATAACATCAACTGGAATGATGATATTATCTGGAATTGCTAAGTTCATTTCGTTTCCTGTTTGAACAGCGGTTGTTGTTATTCCGTTAGGTATGTCTATTTGTACAATGGCGTTATTGAATTGTGGGCGGAATGGAATAATCAGCCCGATAACAATAATCAACCATGCGTAATAGCATCCCTTTTCGGAAAAATACTTTTTAAGAAGCGGAGTAATTGCCATGTATAAAAATGCAACTGCCGACATGGTTACGGAGCAAATCAGCAAAGTAATCATAAAATTCTGCATATTACCCCCTCCGTTCTTTTGCCCATAATATCAACTCGTCAATGTCCTTGTCTGTCAATGCTTCATCATCATACAGGGTAGTGACGATATTTAGGAATGAACCGTTGAGAAATTGTTCCGCAAAATTTCCTGTTTCAAACTTGCGGTATTCCGCTTGGCTAACCAATGCGAAATAGGTTCTTTCCTTGCCGTGTTTTTCGGAACGTAAGAAGCCTTTTTCGACCAATCTTACCATGAACGAAACAAGGGATTGAATTTTCCATTTTTTCTCGTTCCCTAACAGCTTCATAATTTCCGTTGTAGTAATAGGCGGTTTATTCGCCCAAACCACTTTCATAACCTCAAACTCCGCGTCCGGCAGTTTTTTTAGATTATTCACGATAACCCCCCTTTCATTAAGGCGGCGCGCCTTATGCAATATAATACACCACGCCTTAAATGGTTGTCAAGAAGAAAATCAAAAATCATTTGTTAATTTTTAATGAACATCATGGTGCTATACCTCTACCTATCATCGTGGCTATGGTTTTGTTTTTTTGCTTTTTGTGGCGTAACGCTTGGTTGGTTATAATCGCTCACTTTTTTTGCAAAAGTATGTTTTTTGTTGATTTTTGCTTCCCTTGCTTGAAGTACCTCGGCTAAATCTGACGGCTTTTGATTTATCATGCCATCTATTAACCAAGAAACAGACCGCCAATCCTCAATATCTCTAAGCACTTCCTGTACTCGTTGGGTTAGCTTGCTTCTGTCTGCATACCCCAAGGCGGCTACCTCGGAAGCAACGGCAAGGTACAGGCTTTGGCAACGCTTCAATATATCGATGTCGTTGCTGTGCTTTTCCAAAGCGGCAAGGGTGGTGTCGCTGATTCGTGCGTGTTGCTTGGCGATGTCTACGATAAAATCCCAATCCTCTTTGGTTAGGCTAACTCTATTGCTTAGTACAGGGGGCTTTGTTTCTTTGGCAAGTTTAAGCACCCTTTGT